>NZ_JBRCUV010000014.1:0-7662 GCF_053498235.1 Thermodesulfobium sp. | reverse complement strand
CTTTCTTATTTTTTATCTTTATAGACTACCTTTACTGCCCTACAGCAAATGCCTCTGAGTTTATTAATTTTTATACCGATTCGTATTTAGATACATTCTCTTATTCAAAAGAAAGCATAGAGGTAATTCCAGACGGAAAAGTTAAGATTTCTGCTGTAGAAGGCATTGATTTCCTAATTCAACAGAGACTTCCTACAGGAGGGCGTTAAATATTAGTGATTATTTGCATAATTAATACCCTCTCTTACTTCGTGAATTGCCATATCAGTGTACTTAATAGCTTGAACTCTGTGACCGTCAAAGTCATGGGCTGCCTTATTAAGATGCTCCCTCGCTTTTATCAAAAGATTTAAAGCCGCCTCCATTTCAGGATGATTTTCCCATGCCAATTGTTGATAGTACCAAGGCATAATTGGTTGAGCCTGGGCAGAACTCTGATTAGGAATTAGATTGAACGAAGTGGTGGAAACAAACATAAGAAAGCTGCCTAGAAATAAACCAATAAGAAAATTTTTCATGCCTACCTCCTTGTTTTGACTTGTGTTACAAATTAATTTACGTTAAATTTATTAAAATTAAATTAGTTGTCATAGAAAGTTAAAAAAGGGATTAGCAATTATGAATATTCAGCAATAGTCTAAGTTAAAATCTCAATTTCACATTGATTCAAGTCATTTGGCAATATCAAAGAACCATTTCCACGAGCAATATTAATTCTATTAAAGAGCTTTGCAAGTGAAAGAACATCCTCAGCACAATAAAGAGCAATCTCTTTTAATTTGTTATCTTTAAAATATTCAGCCACCTGTTTACCATCCATCTGAGTTTTACAATCAATTCCGTTTAACGTACAAAGAGCCTTCAATGAAGAATAAGAATTAGTAAGTAAATAAGTATCTATATGATACATGCTATTCTTACTTGTATAATTAGGCCTGCTATTTTCCCACCTGTCGCTGGTATCAAGATACTCTTTTATCCCCATTTTTGCTTGTTCTGATAATAAATCGTAAAATCTAATTGCCTGTAAAGTCAAAATTGGCATGTCAAAATTTTGACCATTGTGAGTAACAATTATGGGATAATTTGAGTATTTTAATTTTGATTTTTCAAATAACAAATAAAAATTAGAAAAAAATTTATCGACAATTAAAGATGCGTTTTTGCTTATATAAGACTTAAAGTAAAAATCCTGCAAATTAACGTTACATATAAAAGAAAAACAAACTGGAACATGAAAAACACTTTGTTTAATAAATTCATTATTATAAAATTGATTTTTAAGTTTTTCTGAGCCTGCCTTTTCAATAAGATTATCATCAATAATTGTTTCAATATCCAAAAACAAATACACCATCTTCATGCTCTCCATTAAAAATAATAAAATATCCTCAAAATTAATTATCTATTTATTCGAATTATTCTTTATTGCTTCAATTAAGAGCCTGCCTATGGTTCCCTCCTGTACATAATCCCAAGTAGGATTTTCTATATTATCTTGATACAAAATATCTCCATTTTTATTGTAATCGGTAAAATAAAGTATCATTATTAAATTATTTTCAAGATCTACCTTCAAATAAACAATTGTGTATAAAAGTAAATCATAACCGTATGTCGATATGTTATGAGATTTCAGAATTGAAATATAGGCATTCTTTCCAGCTTCAGAATACAACTCCTTATAGTCAACTTCAATTATATCCTGAGTTAAATGCTTTATACTATCTGCATCATAAAAAAATTGATTTCCATAAACATTATCTGTTGCAAAATAAACCCAATCTGATGCCATAGCATCCGTAAAATTAATATCAAAAGCTAAAATAACAAACATCAAAATTACCAACAAAGATTTAAAATTACTTATGGCTCTCACCAACTTAAATTAAATTAAAATATAAAAATGATATATAATTTTATCTTTTCTCTCCTATTAAAACTACAAAAGCTCCCTCACCATAGCCTGGTTTTGGTTTTTGAACATAACTTAAATCTTTTATATCGTCTTCAAACAATACTTGAATAGAACCGGAAAACTTAACACCAATCTTATTAAAAAGTTCAATAACCTCCTTTGACGAAAAAAATCTTGCTTTCTTATAAAAAACGCTGTGTGATTGTTTCTTTAGATATAATTTACCCAACTTACTTTCTTTATCAACTATAGCAACTATTAATCTTGAACCATTTTTCAAAACTCTTTTCGCTTCAGACAAACTTTTTTCAGGATCGTTCACAAAACAAATTGTAACAGCAAGAAGTACAAAGTCAAATTCTTCGTCTTGAAAAGGCAAATCTTCAGCTATGCCTTTATATACTTTTATACCTCTGTCTCTTGCAATTTGAGCCATTCTATCAGAAGGCTCAACACCAAATGAGATTCCCAGGGGCTTTGCAAATCTTCCACTTCCCACCCCTACCTCAAGACCTTTGCCTGAAGAAGGAATTGCCATTTTTAAAGCTTCGATTTCTGACAGATAAACAAATTTGTTTTCTTCAAACCAGGATTCGTATTCGAACGTATATTTTTCAAATACTTCAACTTTTTTTAAAAAGTCTATATAAAATGTTTTAGCACTATTAAGGGTTTCAAAATTTGAAATTATAGAATTTACATTTTGACTAATCAACTTATTCTTAAATTCATTACTAATTTTTGAACCGATCAAAATATATTTACTTAAATCTATGTTACATAAACTTTCATTTGAAATCTTTTTTAAAAATTTATCATTGTCAAAAATTGAATAAAACGGAGCTTCTTCAAAATTTCCCTTAAATATATCATCATTATATTCTGTAGCGATCAAGGCAAATTTCATTAAATATAACTCACAAAGAACAGTTTAACTGACAATTAAAACGCCTGCTCCTTTATATTCACCGCGTTTTAACATTAAAAGCGCTTTATTCGCATCTTGAAAATCAAATTCATGTATCTTTGATTCTATTGAAATAGACGATGCAAGGTTTAAAAACTCTTTCACATCTTCTCTAGTGATATTAGCCACGCTTTTTAGTTCTTTTTCATTCCATAGATGTACTTGATAATCAAGTTCTGGTATAAAGGATTCCTTTCTAATAAGATTTGTAACCAGTCTAC
This sequence comes from Thermodesulfobium sp., assembly GCF_053498235.1. Taxonomy (NCBI): domain Bacteria; kingdom Pseudomonadati; phylum Thermodesulfobiota; class Thermodesulfobiia; order Thermodesulfobiales; family Thermodesulfobiaceae; genus Thermodesulfobium; species Thermodesulfobium sp. The sequence goes on along the minus strand of NZ_JBRCUV010000014.1, from coordinate 4,556 downwards.
CACCCTTTTCGAGAACACCCAAGGCTTCTCGTATAACATAACCTGCAGGCGTAGTATCGATAGCACGATTTAATTTTTTTGGAGGAATGTCTCCCGTAGCACCTACCCAATCAGCTCCCATTTCCATTGCCATCTTGCTTGCAGAATCACCTCTTTTTCTTGTAAATACATATACTTCGGAATTTGGATAAAGTCCTTTTATTATCTGAATCACAATGTGAGCTGATGCACCAAAGCCAAAAAGCCCTATGCGATCACCATCAATCATATTTGTAAGCTTTAGAGATCTATAACCTACTGCACCAGCGCACAGAAGTGGTGCAGCCTGGACATCTGAAAAATTATCAGGTATTTTGTAACAAAAGTCTTCAGATATTAGACAATACTCAGCATAACCTCCATCCACATCACAACCCGTAGCCTTAAAATCATTACAAAGGTTTTCTTCGCCTCTTTTACAAAAATAGCAATTCCCGCATGCGGAGTTTATCCATGCAATGCCAATTCTATCACCGGGCCTAAATTTTGTAACACTTTTCCCCACTTCCTTAACTCTACCTACTATCTGATGACCTAGTATAACTGGGAGTTTTGGTACAACTCTGCCTTCAATCTCATCAAGTTCAGTATGACATATTCCACAACATGAAATTTCTACCAAAATTTGATAAATATCTGGTTTTGGTTGGTCAACTTCTTTAATTTTAAGTGGCATACTCTCAACTTTTGATATTTTATCTAAAATTAAAGCCTTCATCGCAAATTATTATTTTAAAAATTTTTTAAAAAAGTCATATTCTTTTTGTTGAATTGAACCATCTTTAATCTCCTCAACTTTCGAACTTTCATCCTTTGACTTATTAGTAAGATTATCGTTTGCATCATAATAATAAATAGGCGAAATTCTTTGAAATGTTGCTCTTAAATAGTCGAATTTATAGAGCGCTTCTTTGTGATCTACAAAACAAGACTTAGAAAACCACCCAGCACTGTTTGCACACTCAAGAGAAATGATGTTATTTGAAGGAGCTTCCAATATCCACACAGTAAGAGTTTCATTATCTTTATCGATTTTAATGGTTTCTGGATAATAATAGTAAAAAACAGGATAGTAAAAGTTAGCCGGAGTACTGGTTAAATTTCTATCTAGTGAATCTTTTATAGGTAGCCAATTTGAAGAAAGATTTTTAGTATCTGGTTGAGGAATAAATATCTCCGATTGGTCAGCATAAGATATAGAAAAGAAAACAATAAAGGGAATAATAAAAAATATTGTTTTAAGTAAATTTTTCAAGATTTAAACCCCCTACAAAACATTATTTATTAGATAACATTATAATACAAATGTCTCACATAGCAATATTATTTTTTAAATTTTAGGGCGGTTTATAAGTTTATATGCCTTTACTTGATAATATCGATAATTTACAAAGATACTTATATAAAAACAGAAAAATATAAATTGAAATAAATTAAACCAGGCCAATTTTTATGCCACGCAAAGAAAATGACGTTAATGAAAAATTTAATATTAAATAAATTTGCCCCATGAAATAGAGATGCATATTTCATAGGGCAAATAAATCTAATTATGGTAGCTATTATTCATTACAGGTTTTACTTTTGCTTCGTCTGGTGTATATACCTTATCATCACCTGGATATGGCGAATTAAAGCCTTTCACACTATACCATATATCTCTATTTAACAGATTAACATTTTGCTTGTCTTCATCGTCTAATGTAGAACCAGAAAACATATTTTTAGAAGCTAAGGCCCACAGATACTGAAGATTATTAGAGGTCTTCAATGCATCCAAATCTGGATTCATTTCATCCAAGGGAACATTATTTGGTAAAACATTATAAGGAGTAAAGTTTGGGTGGTTTGTGAAAGCATCATACATAGGAGTTGCAGCAGAATCCATTTGGTTCATCGGTGGTAATCCTAAAATCTGCTCTATTGTTCTTAACATATCAACTTGGGTATACATTGTATGGTCTACAAAATTTCTCTTTACATAAGGCCCTATTACAAACGCAGTGGTCCTGTGACCATCAACATGATCTATCCCATTTTGGGCATCGTCCTCAACTACAAATATGACTGAATCTTTCCAATATTTGCTATGACTTATTGCATCAACAATTCTACCTAAAGCAAGATCGTTATCAGCAACCATTGCACGTGGTGTGGGTAACCCAGGTTTTGTGCCACCTGTATGATCACTAGGCAAAGATATGATTATAAGATCGGGTAAGTTATTATTTTTTACATATGAGTTAAATTGTCTTAAGAATATATCTAATCTATACTGATCCGGTATATACAGGTCAAATGGAGGATAATCGCGAATCAAAACTCTGTCATTTGATGGTACATCTGACACAGCTTGAAATCTCCCGAGCGGTACGTGCAACTTACCTTTAAGCTTTCCCTCTAAAATTTCTGAGTCCCTGTACCAGTCATTCCAACTTCCAAGAGGCTCTACACCAGACCCAGTTGGAGTACGAAAATATTTTACATATTCACCAAAATTAGCTACAGATTTACCATGATTGACTGCATCTTCCCATATAAATCCAGACGAAAGATAAGCAAGGCTATCTCCACCTTCATTAGGATAGCTACGTGGAAAGTCACCGAACTGTCTTTCTACATAATCAGGGTTTAAACCTTGATCAGTCCACTGATGCCCGTCAGCAGATACTGAACCGCTACAATAAAAGTTATCAAATAGGATAAAATCTTTTGCTAATGCGTGTTCGTTTGGAGTAATTTTTTCACCAAACACCACTAAATCTGGATCACCATTTCCTTCTTTCATATCACCAAGTACCTGATCATAAGGTCTATTTTCTTTAATAATGTAGAAAACGTGTTTAATAGCTGAGGAGCCGCCTAAATTTAATGGAATTGAAAACGAAACTCCAAATTGGTAATTAGTAGATCTATTTTGAGACTCGCTCAACTGATTTGAAATTCCAAACGTGCCATAATTATTCCCATTCTTTAAACTATCGCTGTTTAAATTTTTCCAATTGTTATTTTCATACACTTGTTTTGTATATTCAGCCAAAGCTTTATCATCCGGATATTTTATAACTGATATGCTGCCCAGCCATGCATATACTGAATGGCCAAAAATTTGTTTAGAATGTCCAAATGGCACCTCTTTGCCTAAAGATCCTACTCCTTTTATATTCGCCACCACAATACTATTTAATGCTTTATCAATAGCTATATCACCAGGATACCACCCAGTAGGAATTAGACCATCAAATTTTACAGCTTCGTTTTCGCCATTCCAATCATAAACAGCTACCGCATTATTAGAACCAAGGCTTACAAATAATTTATTCTGAAATATTACAATAGCGTTTGGCTGACTGCCAAATATTGAATTAGGATACGGATGAACGCTGATAGTTTTTACCACAGCTAAAGATTGCCTGTTTATAACAGAAATTGTATCGTTGTTAGTATTTGTTACGAAAATATCTTCTTTATTTTGACACATTGCAGTAGGCTGCAAACCTACAGTGATATTTTTTACAACTGAATTTGTACTAAGATCTATCACAGAAACTGTACCAGTGCTAGCCATACCAGAAGTCGGATTAGAAACTATTGGAGTCCCACTCGAATAATTCGTAAAATCATCTGGGGTAGCAATTCTTCCACCCTGATTCGAAACAAAGGCCATATTTTTGTCAACTAAAATTGTATACGGTGCATTGCCAACAGGTATTTCACCAATAAATTCATCAGTAGAGAGATCAACTATACCGACTGAATTGTTTCTGCTCAAGGCAACATATAATTTCGAACCATCATTAGAAATGGCTAAACCACCAGGATCCGAAGTTTTACCGTCAATATTTTTTGGCAATTTAATTATCTTGTATAAGGTTAATAATCCATCTTTATCTACATTAAAATCTAGAATCTTCCCATCGCTAAAGGAAGCATATAATTTCGAACCATCATTAGAATAGATAATGCCAGTATAAGACCCACCTTTTTCACTTTCAGACAAGGCAAATTTTTGGATTACCTTACCGCTTTTCAGGTCTATTACAACTATAGGTGAATAATTTGGAGTTAGACCATTAGGATATCCTCCTACATTTACAACAGCAGTTTTGCCATCTGGATTTATGGCAATAGCATTAGGCCTACCAGAAATAAGGATCTGTTCTCCTGCGGGCGTTAAAAGCTGATCTGTAGGAACCCAAAGTGAATTATTAGCAAAAGAAGGAGATTGCAAAAAAAGAAATTGAAAAACCAAAAATAAAACTGTAAAAAATAAAAATGATTTTTTCACAGCTCAACCTCCCTTTTTATTTATTAATTAATCCTAAATAAAAATTTTTAACAATGTGTTAATGTAAAGTTAATTATAAGTTAAAAGATGTAAAAATAGTTTAGTAGACTCGTAACCTACGAAAATTGCAGACGTTAGAATTAGCCTCATACAATAAAAATTAGTGAATTTATAAAAAACAGGATAGTAAGATCAATTAAATATACTTATAATAACAATTCATAGTTTA
>NZ_JBRCUV010000013.1:0-32363 GCF_053498235.1 Thermodesulfobium sp. | reverse complement strand
AGTTTAATTAGGGGGAAACTGTTTATATGGATAAACAAAATTTAGGTATTATATTTGAAAAGATCAAAAACGTATGTATATTAGACAAGGGAGTTTATAGAAATGTCGTAGAAGACAAGACTCCGCTTGAAATTGCTATTTTAATGAGATCAATTAATGCAAGATTTGTTTTGGTAAATGCGCACTTAGATCTTGAAGATGAAAAATCAATAATTTTGGAAAATCTATACGATTTTGAAGGCTATTTATTTTCATTTCAGTTCAAGATGAAACTTCCTGCTACTTTCACAAGTATAACTTCAATATACCCAAATGCCAGATGGGGAGAAAATGAGTGTTTTGAAATGTTTGGCATTAATTTTAGAGGCAATAAAGACATAAAAGATGGACTTCTGCTTACAGCACAAAAAGATTTAAAGGCACCTCTCCTAAAACAGGAAATAGAAAAGATTTTAATTAGAAAAAATAAAGTTCAGGAGGATAAAATTGTCTGAAATTGAGATAAAAAAGGGTTTTTCCCTACCGATTGGCCCTATTCACATAGCCCTTGAAGAGCCAGCCACATATACTCTCGAAGCAGAAGGCACCAGGATAAAGAGCGCTACAATCGAAATAGGACACGTACATCGCAGCATTGAATATTTATCTTCAACCAAAAATTTCTGGCAAGTAATTCCACTTGTAGAAAGAGTTTGCGGAATATGAAGTATGACTCATCCAATGGCCTGGGTCCAGGCAGTAGAAAAACTTGGAAATGTTGATGTACCCCTTAGAGCTAAATGTTTAAGAACAATAGTTAGTGAACTTGAAAGAATCCACTCACATCTTCTTTGGGCAGGAATCGCAGCTCATGTAATCGGCTTTATAAGCGTCTTTTATTTAATATGGAACTCACGAGAAAAGGTTAAAGATTTAATGGAAATAACCACTGGTCACAGGGCAAACTATGCTTTTAATACAATAGGCGGTGTAAGAAGAGATATAAGAGATTTATCACCAATTTATAAAATTTTAAGCGAAGTAGAAGAGGATTGCAAAACATTTATTGACATAGTAATGAAAGACAAAACAATTGAACTCAGAACTAAAGGGGTTGGAGTACTCACAAAAGAAGATGCAATTACATATTCAGTTGTGGGCCCTGTTGCAAGAGCTTCTGGAATTAACCAGGACATAAGGAAAATAGATGAACCAGGAGCGGCCTACGATATAGTCGATTGGAAAGTAATTGTTTCTGACGGATGTGATGTCTTTGCAAGGGTAGAAGTAAGGCTATTGGAAATCTTAGAAAGCATACACATTATTAAAGAACTTTTGAAAGTTATGCCAGAAGGACCAATTGCAAAAGAAATTAGGCCAATAATTCCCGAAGGAACTGCAATAGGTAGGCATGAAGCACCAAGGGGTGAGGACGTTCATATTCTTATCTCTGACGGTTCTGATGTTCCTTTCAGACACAAAATTAGAGCTCCGAGCTTTGTCAATCTTCCAGCTCTCTCAGCTATGCTACCTAATAATGATTTGGCAAATGCTACCTTAATAGTTGCCAGCGTAGATCCATGCCTGTCATGTACTCAAAGATAGGAGGAAGATGTGAGACTTAGAATAAATCAAAAAAAATGTATTGGTTGTCAAAAATGTATGGAGGCGTGCAGAAAAATAAACAATTCATCCGAGCCAAGAATTTTTATATCAAAAAACGAATCTACAGAAAGCTTCAAAATCGCATATTGCACAATGTGTGGAATATGTGAAAAAGTTTGCCCTGTAAAAGCTATAGATAGAAGAAAGGGAGTAATTGATATAAATCCAGATGCATGCATAGGCTGCAAAACTTGCTATTACATGTGCCCATTTGGTGCAATCGAAATGATATCAAGGAAAAGCACGCATTACGTAAGCATAATAGCTCAAAAATGTAATCTTTGTGAAAAAAATAATTTCGTTGCTGCATGTGCTCAGGCCTGCCCAACAGGCGCAATTGAACAGGCAGCAACGCTATCTACAGAATAAGAGTAAAGGAGGAAAATTTGTTAGACAAAAATTTTATAATTTTTCTAAGCATAGGAATTCTTTTTGCTGGAAGTTTAATTTCTTTCATATTTCACAAAATAAATTCTCGCAAATTTCATGGCTCTATTTCAATAATTACTTCTCTAATTTCCTTAATTACAATAATATACCTTTGCATAAATTTTATTAATCGTCCTTTTTCTACAATTCCTTTCAATCAAGGCATTTTCAACATAATTAATCTGAACTTAATACTTAGAGCCGATGGCATTAACTTATTCTTTGCACTTTTTGGATCTTTTATTAGTTTTTGCGTTTGCATTTATTCTATTGAATATATGTCTCACGAAAAAAATGGGATTGGACGATTTTTTGGACTTATGCAACTTTTTATCGGGGGATATCTTGGGGTAGTATTAAGCGATAATTTAATCTGGACGTATATTTTCTTTGAGCTTATTGGCCTCTGTTCATACCAACTAATTGGCTTTTGGTATGAAAGAGATCTATCAAGTTACTCAGCAAAAAAAGCATATCTTATGACCCACATTGCTGGATATGGACTGCTACTTGGCATTATTGCTATTGCATATTGCACGCGTGGAAACCTTATAATATCAAAACTCGAAGGAAGTAATTTTGGCATATATACCAATCTAATTCTCTTAGGGATATTAATAGCATGTATGGCAAAATCTGTTCAATGGCCGCTCCATACGTGGATACCCTTCGCCATGAATACCGTAACTCCTGTAAGCGCACTCTTACATGCTGCATGCCTTGTTAAAGCAGGCGTATATATTCTCGTAAAGATGTATGTGATATTATACCCTTATCCGATACCATGGAACGCACTGATAGTTACTGTCGGTTCACTAACATCATTAATTGGCGTAATGTATGCACTAAAACAGACAGAGATAAAAAAACTTCTCGCCTTTCATACCGTATCCCAAATTGGATATATGGTTGCAGGAATTGGACTTGGGACTCCACTTGGAATAGCAAGTGGGCTTTTTCACGCCCTTAACCATGGGCTATTTAAATGTACTCTATTCTTATGCTCTGGGATAATGCAAAACGCTACAGGCAGCAAAGACCTTACAAAAATGGGGGGACTATTTAAAAAACTCCCATTTACGGCTGCCCTTTTTCTTATAGGATCTTTTTCAATATCAGGCGTACCAGGTTTTAACGGATTTATAAGTAAGTGGATGTTTTATTACGCAGCAATCCAGGCAAATTATCCATTTGCAGCTGCCATTGGACTTATTGCGAGTACGTTGACCCTACTTTCTTTCATAAAAGCATCTTCAACAGCCTTTTTTGGATTTCAAAAAGAAGAATTTAAAAATATACAAGAGGGCAAATATAAACTTGAAATATTATCAACCTCTTTGCTCGCAATCTTTTGCATACTAATTGGAATATTGCCGCAGTTTTTGATTTCATATCTTCTTATCCCAGCTCTTCATAGCCTAAACTTAAATTTAAACCAAGAAGTATTCAACTTTAATTTAGGTGTTCTATTAATCTCTGGAGGAGGCTACCTTGCAACCTTCACTGCCATATTCGCAATAGTAGCTATTTTCGCTCCTGTCATAGTAATTTTTGTTTCAAACAAAAAGTTCAAGAGAGTCGAAAGCTTTACTGGCGGAGAAGTAAAAGCAAGCTCATTAAAAAGTATCAACGCATTTGATTACATATTCGATGTTGAAAGTCTTTCAAAAAACTTTTACAGATTTACAGATTCTGACAAGTGGTACGATTTCTCAAATGATTTGATAAAAACCGCATTTGAAATTATATATATACCCATAAAGTGGCTTGAAAACGAAATGTGGCTGATAACAAGTATAGTTTCAATGATAATAGTAATAACTATTGTCCAACTAATTAGGTGAAAAGGAGGTGTTAACTTGGTATTAATATCAGATTTATTATTAGCAATATGTCTAATATTACTTTCAAATATAAAAAATAAAATTATAAGATTCATATTAGTTTTAATTTTGTTTTCCTCATTAGCATACGATCTAATTAACTTAGAAATTTTTTCACCTTTTGACTTAAGAGGATTTTTTATAATAACCACATTCGTCGTTTCTTTTATGATTTCAATCATATTATCAGTTAAGGATTTCGAAAAATCAGTATCACCTTTGTATATCATAAGCTTCATTTTTCAATTGTTTGCACTTTTAAATCACGACGCTATGCTTTACAGCATTGTCTTAGAAATTTTAAGTTTGATAACATTTGGTTTTCTATTTATAAGGATTAAATCTTTTGACTCTTTTAAAATATATTTTATTGTTAACATAATCTACTATTTGCTTTTTATTTTAAATAGCACCAGTTTTATTTCATTTACTGGATTTTTAGCTCTAATTGCAATATGCTTAAGGCTTGCTGCTGTGCCGTTTCACTGGTGGCAGCCGAAATTCGTTAGCATCACGAACCCAATAATATCATCTGCGATTGTATGCGTTGGAGAAGTAATAGACTTTTACATATTGTTTTTCATATTGCAAGAAGTTAAGTCAACATCATTTATGACATATCAAGATCTAAACAATATATTGTTCTTCGTGGCAATATTATCAATTATTGTGGGGGCAATAATGGCCTATCTTGAAAAAGATCTAAAAAGACTTCTTTCTTATTCAACAATTGATGACACTGGCTACTTTCTTTTGGCGCTTGCGCTTGGAAATAGCTTAGGATTAATTGCAGCCATAATAATATTAATAAATCATTCTGTTTCAAAATTTGGTCTATTTGTTATAACTGACAAAATTGAAAGTATATTTTCAACCACAAATATCTCAGATTTAAGCGGCATTGCAAAAAGGCATCCTTTTTTATCAATAACATTTTTGATTTTCTCACTTAGCTTAATAGGTGCACCCTTCTTACCTGGTTTTTCTGGAAAACTGTTGCTTTATCAGGCAGCTTTTGATAAAAGCTTGTTACTTAGCATCTTTCTAATTGCTGCAAGCTGTTTGGCTCTTGTTTACTATATTCGTGCCTATCATAAAATTTTTTGGGGAAGTGAAGAAAACATAGCGATAAACAAGATAAGTTTAGTAGAAAAATTTATTACAAACATCTCACTCACGATTTTATGTATAGCAATTTTGTTTTTTGGTATCTATCCAAACTATTTAATAAATTTTATTAACAGCTTGATTAAGGTGGTACACTAAAATGATTTTTAAAATTGGAAGAAGTAAATCACCCTGGTTGTTTCATTTGAATACCGGTTCTTGCAATGGTTGTGATATAGAAATTGTAGCTCTATTTGCTTCAAGATATGATGTAGAGAGACTGGGCTGCAAATTGGTTGGCAGTCCAAAACATGCAGATATATGTCTGGTAACTGGTCCCGTGACAGCAAGGTCTAAAGAGCCGCTTCTAAGGATATACGATATGCTGCCAAACCCAAAAGTAATAGTGTGTATTGGCACTTGTTCTATAAGTTCAGGAGTATTTACAGACGGATATAGTATTGTAGGACCTGCTCATAAATTAATTCCTGTAACCGCTTATGTAGGAGGATGCTCTGCTCATCCTAAGAATATATTTTTAGGATTACAAAAAGCCATAGAGGTTTTTAAGGAGGGAAGATGATTTCATATATACTCTCAATTTTAATTTTTCCAGGTTTTCTCTTTTCATTCTTGCTTGGAAGCCTTATGGACTCATTTAGAAGAAAATTAAAGGCAAAAATGCAGCTTAGAATTGGTCCCCCACTGACACAGGGCTTCTACGATACAATAAAATTATTTAGCAAAGAAACCTTGATTCCCAAAAATATGCCATGGGCTCTATACTTTATAACCCCAATTATAGGCGTAGTTTCGATATCAATTGCGCTCTCTCTTTTTCCTATTCCATTACCATTTGTCAAATTTAACCCTAACAAAATACCGTTTGATCTTATAGTGATATTTTATCTCTCTGAAGTGCCTACTATTTGCTATCTTTTGTATGGATACTTTACAAATTCTATATTTGGTCAAATAGGAGCATCAAGAAAGGCCCAACTTCTATTTGCATATAACGTGCCAATGATACTGATTATTACAGCACTTGCTTTTAGCGTTAATACAACCCCAACTTTTAATTTATTTGACATAGCTACCAAGGGTTTTAATATTACATCTATTTTCCTAAAAATCATATTTATTCCGATATTTTTCTTGTGCTCGCTCGCAAAGCTAAAACTTAACCCCTTTTCGATACCAAACGCTGAACAAGAAATATTAGAAGGACCTACGGTAGAAGCAAGTGGACCAGCCCTTGCGCTTTTTGAAATCTCGCACTTTATGGAGTGGGTTATATTAGGATTTTTATTTTCTTATCTATTTTTACCAATATTTATCATACCGACAAATCTTATATTAATCTCAATAATAGCAATATGTTTTGTATTTGCTTCGCTGCTCTCGTTATTAGAAGCCGCAACAGCAAGAATTGAACTAAGCCAGGCAATTGATATGTTTATAAAATTTACCTGGCCAATTTCTATAATAGGGCTTTTATTAGCATTTTTCACACATGTTTAAATTGTATTTCAGAAAGGAGATGTCATGCTTCCACTGATAAGAATTTTAATTGAAAATATTTTTAAACCACCTATAACAGAAAATATATCGACCGTTAACTTGCCAGAACATCCAAAGGGCTTTCACGGCTATCCAGAACACGATCCAACAAGGTGCATTGCGTGTGGCATATGTCAGTACTTTTGCCCGGCAAAGGTTATAAAAATATCACAGTTAGACGACAAAATGAACTATCACATGGATCTAGATCAGTGCACCTGTTGTGGACAGTGTATAGATTACTGCCCTACAAATGCAATAAAGCACAAGCCAAACCCATACTTTGTTACAACAAACCTTGATGATTTTAAGGTCGATCATCAAATAAACCTCATAAAATGTGCAAAATGTGGCGAATTTATGCCCGATATGACACTTATAGCAAATAAACTGTTTGGCGAGGGCAAACCAATTCCAAAACATCTTTCTATTTGCCCAAAATGTAGAAGAAAACCATAACAAAATGTTATCTATAATATTTAACTTTACTCTATTTAGAAATATGTGCAGACTTTAGCAAATTAGCTATAAAATCTTTGAAACCCAATGGATGAATGTGAAGATATGATGCCATAACCCTTTTATATATTACTCCATCAAGTTTATTTAATATACCATTGCCCCTAATAACTTTCATAGAAAACCTAATATCAGCATTTCTATTTATCGAAACGCTACTATGGTGAAATTCATGTCCTCTAATTCTTGTTCCTTTTGGGAAAAAAGGATTCTCATCAAATACCTCAACCTCTTCATAACCATGCCCTACAGGTTTTTTCTCCATATGAATACCAAATGGTAAGAGTCCAACCATATTATATTTATTGTCATCAACTTCAATAAAATCAGACAAGTACATCAATCCACCACATTCAGCATAAATTGGATTATTATTTTCGCCAAATTCTTTTATAGACATCCTTAACGAGTGATTTCTTTCTAGATCTTTAGCAAAAACTTCAGGAAAACCACCACCAATATAAAGCACATCTATATCTGGAAGACAATTATCTGACAAAGAATTTATAATTTCTATTTTTGCACCTGACATTCTCAAAAAATCAAATACTTCAGGATAATAGAAAGAAAATGATACATCCTGCAAAATACCAATTTTAATACTTGATAAAAATTCAAATTCAAAGGACTTGTTTTTAAATTCGCTGTTTAAATCTGAGGACTCTTTAATTATATCGAAAAACAAATCCCAATTCATATACTCATCTACAGCATCAGCAAATCTATCAATTACAGAACTTAATTCTAACCTTTCTTTGGCCGGAATCAGTCCTAAATGTCTATCTGGAATAGATAATCTTTTGTCATCTTTAGGAAAAGAAGCTAAGACTTCTGGCAAGTTATAATGTTTTAAAGCACTGATAATTAAGTTCTTTTGTCTTTCTCTCGCAATTTTATTTAATATGATACCCTTTATCCCTATCTCTCTATCAAACTCAACGTATCCTTTAACAAGTGCAGCACAGCTTCTAGTTATTCTTTGAACAGGCAAAACAAAAATAATAGGACTATCTATTATCTTTGCAATCTCAGCAGTTGAACCAGTACCCAAATAGTCAATTCCATCATAAAGTCCCATCGCACCTTCTACTATTGATATATCCACATCAGAAGAATTTCTAACAAAGGAACATAAAATTGTTTCCTTATCCATCATGAACAAATCTAAATTTCTACATGGCCTTCCAGAAGACATAGAAAGCCAGCTAGGATCAATAAAGTCAGGACCCTTTTTAAAAGTTTGAACTATGTACCCCTTTCTTGAGAGAGCACGAGTCAAACCTATTGAGAAGGACGTTTTACCCGATCGGCCAAATGGGGCAGAAATTAAAATTTTTTTAAATTTTTTTTTCAATAGAATGTAACCTCAATTGCATTGTTTTCACAAACACTCTCACATTTCATACAGGCATCGCATCTTGATAAATTAGCAAATATCGGTCTAAATAAACCATTAAGATAAATTACTCCCTTATCGCAGGCTACAGAACACTTGCCGCACTTGTTGCATTTATCAGGTGAAAATAATATCGACTTTATTAAATCCATAAATTATTTAGCTGTCATTGACTGTTTTTTTAGTATTAGCTTTGTGCTCTAAAAAGGACTTTAGTATAATTGAGCTAGCAATCTCATGAACTTTACTTTTATCTTTTTTGCCTAAAATTTCTTGAATTTTTAGGGCTTCCTTAGAAGAATATCTTTCATCAAAGAGAATCACATCAACTCCCAAACTTTCTAACTTTCTTTTAACTCTCTGAATTGACTTAGGTGAAGCAGAAACAACATCAGTCCTCAGTGGATTACCAAGAACTATCGCCCCTACATCCTTTTCCTTTATTATCTGTCTTATTTTAGCCAAATCTTCTTCCCACCTAGTTCTTGTAATTGAACCAATTGGAAAAACAAACTTCTCATTAGGATCGCTTATACTTAATCCAAGATGACTAATTCCCCAATCAATTCCCAGATATCTCAAGATTACTTCTCGAATAAATATCTTTGATGCGCTTTGTAACAGCTGCATTATTAAGAAATACTTTCTTATAGGACACTTTTAGCTTTCCCTTCCCTTTAAGTCGTTCAATATATCGTTAATAATTTTATTAGATATCTCTGGAGAAGCTTTTCCTTTGGTTTCCTTCATAAGCTGACCAACTAAAAAACCAACAGCATTTTTCTTTCCTTTAAAAAAGTCTTGAACAGCTTTTGGATTGTTTTCAATCACCTTTTTAGCAGCATCAATTAAAAATCCTTCGTCTGAAATCTGTTTAATGCCAAGTTTTTCTGTAATTTTCTTTGGGGATTCATGCATTTCAAATACCTTTTCAACAACTTCCTTAGCTTGTCTAATACTTATTAGGTTTGAGTCAATCAAATCGAGCAATTCTTTTAAATATGACGGTTCAAAAACTTTACTATCAGGTTCTAATTTTTTTTCGTTCCAAAAATAAGTTAAGTCTCCTAAAATCCACTTTACAGCTTCTTTAGGAGAACAATTACACTTTACACAATCGTCGAAAAAATTAGCCATTTTAAAATCAGATACAAGCACGCTTGCATCATTTTTATTGATGCCAAATTCATTAACAAATCTAAAATACCTTTTTAAGGGAAGTTCAGGTATATTATTAGAAATATTTCTAATTTCTTCATCGGAAACCACAAAGGGCAGCAAATCTGGATCAGGAAAATACCTATAGTCATGTGCTTCCTCTTTAGTCCTCAAGGAATGAGTCGTTCCATCTCGCTCGTCAAAGTGTCTAGTTTCTTGAATTACAATCCCACCAGAATCTAAAATTTCTGACTGTCTGATAATCTCAAACTCTAAAGCCCTTTCAAGAGATCTTAAAGAATTCATATTTTTTATTTCAACCTTTGTTCCAAAGGTCCCATCAGGATTTTTTAAAGAAATATTAGCATCACAACGCATCGATCCTTCTTCCATATTACCATCAGAAACACCAAGATATCTTAATACGTCTCTAAGTTCAGACATAAAAGCCTTAGCTTCTTTTGGTGAGGATATATCAGGTTCGGTAACAATTTCCATCAAAGGGGTTCCAGCTCTATTATAATCAACCATACTCTGATCAGACTCCATAATGTCTCCTGTATGAACAAGTTTACCCGTATCCTCTTCCAGATGAATTCTATGAATTCTCACTTTCCTCAGTTCACCATCACATAGGAACTCAAGATATCCATTTCTGCAAAAAGGTAAATCGTACTGAGAAATTTGATAATTTTTAGGCATGTCGGGATAGAAGTACTGCTTTCTATCGAATTTCGAATATCTTGAAATTTCACAGTTAAGTGCTAATCCACTCATAATTGTAAAAATAATTGCTTTTTTATTAGCAACCGGCAAAGAACCAGGTAAGCCCAAGCACACGGGACAAACATTTGTATTAGGCTTATCGCCAAAAGATGTCCTGCAACCACAAAACATCTTGGTTTCAGTTTTTAACTGAGCATGAATCTCTAAACCTATTACAACATTAGTTTTACTCATAAATTTATATACCTCCCAATTGAGGTTGAGCTTCAAAATTTATAATAGACTCAAGTTGATTAGCGAAGTTTAACACCTCATTATCTTCAAAGGGTCTACCAATAATCTGTAAACCAATTGGAAGCCCTTTATTATCAAGTCCAGAAGGAATAGAAATTCCTGGAAGACCGGCAAGATTTACAGGAATAGTAGCAATATCAGACAAATACATTGAAAGAGGATCGTTCGTCTTATCTCCCTTTTTGAAAGCCGTTGTTGGTGAAGTGGGACATAATAAACAGTCAAATTCTCTAAACGCTCTTTCAAAGTCTTTTACAATAAGAGTTCTCACTTTTGATGCCTTCAAATAATACGCATCATAATATCCACTCGAAAGCGCATATGTTCCTAACATTATTCTTCTTTTTACCTCGCTTCCAAAACCCTGTCCTCTTGTTTTTGAAAAAGTCTCAATAACATCCTTACCCTCAACTCTTAAACCGTATCTTATTCCATCAAACCGTGCAAGATTTGAACTCGCTTCAGAAGTAGCCACCAAATAATAAACTGGCAAAGAATATTCTAGATGGGGGAGAGAACAAAAATCAACTTTTACTCCTTCAGCTTTAAGAAGTCCTATAACGTCGTTCAAAGAATCTAAAACTTCAGGATCAAAACCCTTTGTTTCATAAAGTTCTTTTATAATTCCTATCCTATATTCTTTTATATTCTTATCCACATGAGAAAATTCATATGGATGGGAAGTAGAATCCATATCGTCTTTTCCACTCATAACAGAAAATGCAACTTCTGCATCCTTAACTTTCGTAGCAAATGGTCCTATTTGATCAAGAGAAGAAGCAAAAGCTACTAACCCGTACCTAGACACAGTACCATAAGTAGGCTTAAATCCAACTACACCACAAAAAGAGGCAGGCTGTCTTATAGAACCACCAGTATCTGAGCCTGTAGCAAGAGGAACTAATCTCGCCGCTACAGCTGCTGCAGATCCACCCGAACTTCCTCCAGGAACTCTCTCTACATCCCATGGATTTGAGGTAGTAAAAAATGCAGAGTTTTCGGTTGAAGATCCCATAGCAAACTCATCAAGATTGGTCTTCCCTATTATTATTGCACCAGCATCAATTAGTCTTTGAACCGCAGTGGCAGTATAGATAGGAACAAAATTTTCAAGTATTTTAGAGCTACAGGTGGTTTTAAATCCCTTAAAACACATATTATCCTTAATAGCAACAGGTATCCCCCAAAGTGGTTTTAAATCGACTTCTTCAAACTTAAGAGATTCAACCGATT
This sequence comes from Thermodesulfobium sp., assembly GCF_053498235.1. Lineage (NCBI taxonomy): Bacteria > Pseudomonadati > Thermodesulfobiota > Thermodesulfobiia > Thermodesulfobiales > Thermodesulfobiaceae > Thermodesulfobium > Thermodesulfobium sp. Next base: position 20,414 of record NZ_JBRCUV010000013.1, on the reverse strand, counting down.
TATAAGCGTGCTCTTCAGTTAAAGTAATGAAAGAATTTATTTTCGAATTGTACAATCTTATTCTATTAAATACAAAATCCAGTACTTCTTTTGGAGAAATGTTCCTTTTTTTATATTCATTTTTAAGATAACCAATCGTAAAATCTTTAATTTCCATCCTTTTCCTCCACAATCCTAGGTACTAAGAAGTAGGTCAAAGTACAATTAGGAGCATTAGATAATACTTCTTCGACTGGGAAGGATTCTTTAATAATATCTTCTCTGTATACGTTATTTATTGGGAATGGATGAAAAGTGGGCTCTATGTTATCAGTATTTACATCGTTTAATTTAGTAAAATAGTTTAGGATCTTGCCGAGCTCATCCTTTAGCCTATCTACCTCTACATCCTTTAGCTCTAACCTTGCTAGATTAGCCACATGAAGTATTGTTTCCCTCTTAATCACAAATTATCTCCTCTCTGAAATATTAATTTATTATCTATGCAAAAATAGCGTTACACTCATTATATACCAAGTTGCAGGTAGAAAAATGATTTGAGAAAGAAAAAGTGAACCCAAAATTCTTGAAAAGAGCAGTAAATAGACCATCGACTCAACATTATTGTATGTCCTTCTTCTATGGAGTGCATCATCAGTAATCAAAGCAGCAGTAGGATCAACAACAAAAGCCATCAATATAGTAGCCAATCCATTTACTATCCCTGAAAGCTGGGTAGCTGTCACCCTATAAGCAGCAAGATGGGCCCCGGCAAACAAAGACGACATAACGCCAACAGTATATATTGCAACAACTATAATATTAAAAAAGATAAATCTCTTTGGAATCCCCTTGAAATCGAAATCTTCAGGTTTTTTTAAGAACTTCACATTATAAAATTCTTTTAAAATCAGCTTTATATTTCTAAAACTTAGAAGCTTAAGAAGTGCTAATGGAACAGATCCTGTTTCTTCAAACCACAAAATTATCCTTGAAAAAAATACTATAGAATAAGGCAAAAGCATTATTGCTAAAATATCTCCTAATGCACCACAAAAAATAACAGCTCTAAAGTTGTTTCCCAAACCATCAATATTGCCAGTCATAACAGCACTATCAACTAATACTCCTAAAAGGGGTGCTTGAAACATATTTGACATTCTTGAAACCAGAGCAATTATATTATAAAAAGAAAGCGAAGTGGTAATTTTGCCCGTTCTTAAACCAGCTAAACGCAGGGCAGAAGCAGTAGCTTCAGAAAGATGAATCGAGAAATCAAAAAACATTATTAAAAAAAGCAATTATAAATCCCTTAACTTTTCTTGAAGTACTTTATTTTGTTCACGAATATTTTTCTTCATATCTTCAGAATTTTTCAAAAGCTTACTTTTAATGTCAGGATATTTAATAGATAAAATTCTCATAGCAAGATAAATTGCATTTTTAACGTTTCCTATTCCAACAGTTGCAACTGGTACTCCTGATGGCATTTGTAGAATAGAAAACATCGAATCCATACCTGAAACTGGAGAATTAGCCAACGGAACTCCTATGACAGGTAATGTAGTTACCGCAGCCAGTACTCCAGGAAGATGCGCAGCAAGACCCGCAAAGGCAATGATAACCTCAATTCCTCTACTTTCGGCTTTTTTTGCCCATTCTATCGTTTCTTCGGTATTTCTATGAGCAGAACTAACAACTAATTCAAATTTTAAGTTAAACCTTTTAAGTTCTTTAATGGCGGGGATAATTGTTTCATAATCATTATAACTTCCAATTACCAAAGAAATCATAATCCAATGTCCCTCCTAAAGTGCATACCTTCAAAATTTATATATTTAATCGAGTCATAAGCCTTAATTCTTGCCTCTTCAAAGGTATTTCCCATACCCACTACATTTAAAACCCTCCCCGAAGAGGTAAAGAGATCATTCCCATCTCTTGACACTCCCGCATAGAAAATTATTGTGTTTTCGTCTTCAAAAACTTTTTTATCTATATATATTTTTTTGCCTATTTCAGGTTTAGTAGGATATCCTTTTGCAGCTAGAACAACTGAAAGTGCCTTTTTGTTTGAAATTATTGGTTTAGGTATTTCTTCATTTTTCGCTACAGCATATAAAAGTTCAGAAAAATTAAGAATTCTTGGGACAAGTACCTGGGCTTCTGGATCACCAAACCTACAGTTGAATTCTAAAATTGAAGGTCCTTCCTTTGTCAACATTAACCCAAAATATAGAACTCCTTGATAAGAAATATTTTCTTTTCTTAAAGCTTTAATTGTAGGCTCAATAATGTCATTTTGAATCTTGTTAAACTGAAACTCTATCAGATCGTCAACAGGAGAGTAAGATCCCATTCCACCTGTATTTGGACCTTCATCAAAGTCATTTAACCTTTTATAATCTCTCGCATTATCTAAAAATGCATACCCCTTATCATTAATTAACACGAAGACAGAAAGCTCTTTACCAACCAAGCAGTCTTCTACTATTAAATATTTAGAGGCTTCTGGAAAGTTATTCTTAAGAAAACTTACAGCATTTATAGCTTCTTCCTTTTCATGAGCAACTATTACGCCTTTACCAGCTGCAAGTCCGTCAGCCTTTACAACTACTGGATACTTACAGTCGTTAAAATGCCTTTTTAACGATTCTTCTTCTTCGTATATAACAAAGTTTGCAGTTGGAAGGTTGTTTCTTTTCATAAAGGACTTAGCAAAAACTTTACTTCCCTCCAGTCTTGCAGCTTCAGCGCTGGGACCAAAAACCAAAAACCCCTTTGATCTCAAAAAATCACAAATTCCTTCAGTTAGCGGTTTTTCGGGACCAACAACTATAAGATCTACACCAACAACCCTACAAAAAGATTCTATATCCTCCTTTGAAAGAACTTTATTAATCCAAGTTAAAGAGGTGCCACCATTACCTGGAGAAAGAAAAACATCTTTTCCTTCTTTGCTAAGCCTCCAGGCAATTGCATGTTCTCTTGCACCACTACCAATGATCAAAATCGAACCCACAAATACCTCCTAATTAAAAAAGATATATTTTTTTATGTCCTGTGTATGTATTTAAAGCACATTTTAATGATAAAAATGTCTCCTATGAGTAAATATCATTGGTATTCCTAATCTGTTTGCTTCTTCAATTACTTCTTGATCCCTTCTTGAACCACCTGGTTGGATTATTGCTTTAATACCATATTCACCAGCTAAAGTTACCGAATCTTTAAAAGGGAAAAAACCATCAGAAGCAAGGCAAGACCCAACCGATCTATCTTGTGCTCTCATTTTAGCAATCCTTACCGACATTACTCTGCTCGTTTGACCAGCACCTGCTCCTACTAATTGACCATCTTTAACAAGCACAATTGCATTAGACTTAAAGTTTTTACACAATTTCCACGCAAAGATTAAATCTCTCATGTCCTTTTCGTCTGGTTTTACATCTGTTACTACGTCCAAATTATCCAATTTTAAAGAGTCCTCGGTTTGAAGCAAAAAACCTGCCCCAACCTGTTTTATATTAAAACTCCAATTAGTTCTTTTTGTTGAACCCTTTAAAATTCTAAGATTCCTCTTCTCTTGCAGGATTTCTAGCGCTTTCTCGCTAAAATCATTTGCATATATAACTTCATAAAAATTTTTATACAATTCTCTTGCCAAGCTTTCATCAACAATTCCGTTAATAGCTACTATGCCACCAAATGCCGACTCCTTATCACTTTCATATGCTTTAATATAAGCAGTCAGAAGATCATCAGCCACAGCAAAGCCACATGCCTGATTGTGTTTTATTATTACAACAGCCTTTTCATCTATAAAATCATAAAGAAAGCGAAGAGCAGCATCTATATCTACAATATTGTTATAAGAAAGTTCTTTGCCACTTAAAAACTCAGCATCAAGTGGATATCCATCTTCAGTTTTATAAAGAAAGGCTTTCTGATGGGGGTTTTCCCCATATCTAAGACTTTGGATCCTTTTACCTGTAAGGGTAAACTGTTCTTGAAATAGATCCTCAGAAAGATATGCTGCTATATGAGAATCATAAGCAGCAGTATGCTGGAATGCTTTTGCAGCAAGATATTTTTTATATTCAAGGGTCATTGTATTGTTTCTCAAAAGCTCAAGAGTTTTTTTATAATCATTAGGATCGACTAAAACTATGACATCTTTATAATTTTTAGCTGCTGCCCTTATAAGAGCAACACCACCAACATCAATCATTTCAATTATTTCTTCTATTGAAGCTCCTCTATTCAAGGTCTCCAAAAACGGATAGAGATTTACTACAACAATATCAATAGTATCTAGATTTTTAATTTGTTGTATATGGTTTGGATTATCTCTTTGAGCTAAAATACCACCAAATATAATTGGATGTAGAGTTTTTACCCTGCCACCTAAAATCTCCGGAAAGTGAGTATACTCAGAAACTTCAATAACTGGAAAGTCAAAAGATTTGAGATATTTTGCAGTACCACCGGTTGAAAGCAAACCGTATCCTAATTTATTTAATTCTTTTGCAAACTCTTCAATACCATTTTTATTATAAACACTTATTAAGGCCCTCCGCATATCGTACCTCCTTAATTATTTTAGTTATACAATAATATACATTTTATAAATATTTTACGCATCTTTAATCCTTACCTTTCGCCCATCAACTATTAACCTGTTCTGGGCAAACAACGTAATAGCAAATGGATATATTTTGTGTTCCTCCTCTAAAATCCTTGCAGAAAGAGTTTCTGGATCATCATCATCCAATACAGGTACAACAGATTGCAAAATTATTGGACCTGTATCAGTTCCAGCATCTACAAAATGAACAGTACAGCCACTAACTTTTACACCATAATCAAGTGCTTGCTTTTGAGCATTTAGCCCAGGAAAAGAAGGCAAAAGTGATGGATGTATGTTCATTATCTTCCACTTAAAATGTTCCACAAAATTTGAACTCAATATTCTCATAAAACCTGCCAAGGCAATTAACTCAACCTTATATAATTCTAAAATATTAATTATTTCACGTTCAAAGCTAAATTTGTCATCAAATTTTTTTCTATCCACGACCTTGCAAGGAATATCGAATTCCTTAGCTATAGCTATAGCCCTCGCGTCAGGATTATCAACTATCAATACCTCTACTCTTGCATTGTCTACCTTTTGAACAATAGCTTTAAAATTTGATCCTCTACCTGAAGCCAAGACTCCAACCTTTAATTTATTCAAATTCAACTCTCCTCTCCTCAGAGGGAACGATCTTTCCAATTACTTTAGCACTCAAACCTAAAGATCTCAAAATTTCATCAACATTTGAAGGATTAACAATTAATATCATTCCTATTCCCATATTAAAAACTTTATACATCTCGTTTTCACTTACACCATGATCTGATATCCACTTAAAAATCCAGGGCACATCAAAATCTCTTTTTATTACAGCCTTAACATTTTTAGGCAAAATTCTAATAAGGTTTCCCTCTATACCACCTCCTGTAATGTGAGCTATACCATTAATCAAACCCTTCTCAATAAAAGGATAAACATCTGAATAATAAACTTTAGTAGGCTTTAAAAGCTCTTCAGCTAAACTAATTCCTTCTGGAGTAGTAACTTTTAGTATATTAACTTTATAATCTTTAATAATTTTTCTTATAAGGGAAAAACCATTACTGTGAACACCATTAGAAGATAATCCTATTAAAATGTTTCCGCTTTTAATATTTTTTGGTAAGAGAGATGTTCTCTTTACTGCCCCCACAATAAAACCTGAAAGATCCCAATCGCCCTTTTTATAAAGATCTGGCATCTCAGCTGTTTCACCACCTAGCAAAACACACCCTGTAGGTTTTAGAGCTTCAACTATAGATGAAACAATTTCTAATGCAATTTTAGAATCTAATTTTGAACAGGCAATATAATCTAAAAAAAATAATGGTTTTCCGCCATGCACAAGTATATCGTTAACGTTCATAGCCACTAGATCCTGACCTATACCACTCCACATATTTGCCTTCTTTGCGATCAAAACTTTAGTTCCTACTCCATCACATGACGATAGCAAAATGAAATCAGAACCAAAGTTATCAAGCGGGTAAAAGCCTGCAAAACCGTCACCTAAACTTTCAGAAAATGATCCAAAGGCTTTATTGGTTATCTTTTTTATTTCATTTACAAACTTGTTTGCACTTTCGATACTAACTCCAGATTCCTCATATGTAAATTCTTTTTTTTGCATACTACACCTTCTTTCTGCTTAGCGGTTATTAATTTCTATATATTAAGAAAGGCAATATTATTACCTTTCGTCCTTTTCAAGTGCATATTTCTCCCTTATTTCTTCACTTGGTATGTAAGTTGGATAATCAGCGCCAAAACAAGCTAAACAAGGATAATCAATACCAATAGCCTCAATAGTTTTTTCTCTTGAAAGGTAGGCAAGGCTATTTACCCCAAGAAATTCTCTAATTTGTCCAACATCCATTCTACTCGCCAAAAGCTCACCTCTTGATGCAGTATCAATACCATAAAAACATGGGTGTGTAACCATCGGAGAACTTACCCTAAAATGAATTTCACTAGGAGAACATTCCCAAAGCATTTTAACAATCTCTTTGCTAGTTGTACCTCGAACAATCGAATCGTCCACTACAACAACTCTTTTTCCTTTAACCAACTCAGGAATAGGATTTAATTTTAGTCTTACACCTCTTTCTCTCAGTTCTTTTGTAGGTTGAATAAAGGTTCTTCCTACGTATCTATTTTTTATAAACACCTCATTAAAAGGTATTTTACATCTTTGAGCAAAACCTATAGCAGCGGGAGTACCGCTATCAGGAATGCTGACAACTATATCCGCATTAACTGGTGCTTCTTCTGCTAAAAGCTCACCAAATTTTTTTCTAACCTCATATAATCTTTTGCCTGACACTACAGAATCAGGTCTTGCAAAATATATATATTCAAAGGAACACAAGAAATTACCTTTTGGTTCCAATACTTGCTGTGTTTCATAACCATTTTTATGAATTCTTACCATCTCTCCTGGTCCAATCTCTTTTATAAACTTTGCCCCTATAATATCAAAGGCACAAGTTTCAGATGATACAACATATCCATCTTCATAAGAGCCCAAACAAAGTGGTCTAAACCCCCAGGGGTCTCTGATAGCATATATTTCTTCTTCAGTCAAGAATACCAAAGAATATGCTCCGATAAACCCATTGCATACTTCAGAAAGTGTAGATTTAAAATCGTTTTTAAAGTTTCTTGCTATTATATGACCCATAAGCTCAGTATCAGACGATGTATATGGCAAAATACCCAAACTAGAAACCTGTTCTCTTAACTCTTTTATGTTCACAATGTTTCCGTTATGTGCCAAAGCAAATGTACCACCCTTATATCTCATTTTAAGAGGTTGAGCATTTTCTATATTTGGTCTTCCAGTAGTAGAATACCTAACATGACCAAGTGCTGCAAAACCATACAATTCTTGTAATTCCCTTTCAGAGAAAGCAGACGATACCAAGCCCATAGAACGCTGTATCATTAAGCTTGTGCCATCAGTTGCAGCTATCCCACAACTTTCTTGCCCTCTATGTTGCAAAGAATACAAAGCAAAGTACGTATGCTTTGCAACATCCCTTTTAGTTGGGCAAAGAATTCCAAATATACCGCACATAATTAAATTACCTTCCCATTCAAAAATTTAATATGCCCCTCTAACCATGCCTTTCCTATTACCGCACCATTAAAACCAATGCTTTCAAGAGTCTGAACGTGTTCCCTCTTTGATATGCCGCCAGCACCAATTAGCTTGTGCTTTGGAAAAATGTTCCTAATACTCTCAAACAATTCAACTGAAGGGCTAGAAAGTGTCCCATCTTTATTTATATCAGTAACTAAAAAACCTAAATTATTTCTATTCAAGAACTTATTTTGTAAATCTTTTAATTCTAAAGAAATTGATGACGTCCAGCCATGAAAACAAAGTTTCGAATCTCTGAAATCTAAAGAAATAAGGATTTTGTTCCCAAAGTCCCTTAATATTTTGTCGAGTGCCTCTTCATCTGTAAAAGCAACTGTCCCAACAATTATCCTATCAGCCCCCAACTCAACCAAATTTTTAACATCTTCGTATTTTCTTACACCACCTCCCCATTGAACGACGAAATTTTTTGACTTTGCCATCTCTAAAACATTAAAAGCAGTAAATTTACCAATCTTAGATGCTTCTAGGTCGATTATATGAACAAAATTAATGCAAAAAGATTTTAACCTATCAAGATATTCTTCAGGATTTCCATAGACTTTAACCTTGTTAAAGTCACCTTGATAAAGTCTAACAACATTGCCTTGATATATGTCAATTGCAGGTATTATTTCAAACATTTAACCTCCATCAATAATAATTTAAAAATTTTACTAACTTAACTAAAATTGTAAAATACACAATCATTAATTATTTTATAATTTTTGAGTCTATATCGAATTTAGAAAATTTTCTAAAAGTTTCAGCCCCCAACGTCCACTCTTTTCAGGATGAAATTGACAAGCAAATATATTTTCTTTTTCGATAACACATACAAAGCTTCTGTCACCATACTCAGCAAACCCCTTCTTACAGGAAAGATCATATACCTCTGGATAATAAGAATGAACAAAATAAAAAGAAGAAGCATCTGGTATATCTTTAAAAAATTTAAAATCTGAAATATTAAAAACTTGATTCCATCCGAGATGTGGCTTTATTAAATCTTCTTGAAATTCTACAACTTTTCCAGAAATAATCTTTAATCCCTCTGTAAACCCATACTCATCAGAATGATCAAAGAGTAATTGCAACCCTAAGCAAATCCCAAAAAATGGTTTTCCTAAATATATAAACTCCCTTATTGGTTCCCACAAATTAGCCCCCTTAAGAGACGTATTTGCTTGTGTAAAAGAACCCTGTCCAGGAAAAATTAATGCATCAACCTTTTTTAATTCTTCTGGATTCCAAACCTCTTTGAAATCATAACCAAGATAATTGATTGCCTTAAATACACTGCCTAGATTCCCTCCTCCTTTGTAACACAAAACACCTATCATCAAATACACCCCTTAACCGATGGAATTGACCCAACATTTGTTAAAGATATGGCATCCTTTAAACAAAGGGCAAAAGATTTAAAGCAGGCTTCAGCTATGTGGTGGCTGTTGAACCCATATATTTTTACCATGTGAAGATTTGCTTTTAGATTCATTGTTAGAGAATTAAAAAAAACTTCTACAAGCTCTGTTTCAAACTTGCCTATGGTTTTGGAATCGAAGTCAACATTATATGAAAAATAAGGTCTCCCCGAAATATCAATAGCACACAAAATTAAAGCATCGTCCATTGGCAAAATTACGTTAGAAAATCTCTTTATACCTGTTTTATCTCCTAAAGCCTTAAATAAAGCTTCTCCAATAACAATCCCTACATCTTCAACACTGTGATGATAATCCACATTAAGGTCTCCGCTGCAATTTAGCTTTATATCAATACCAGAGTGTTTTGAAAAGGTACAAAGCATGTGATCAAAAAAACCAATCTCAGTACGTATTGAATTTTTCCCTGTACCATCAAGATTTATTTCTACTTCAATATCGGTTTCATACGTCTTTCGTTTTACAACTGAGGTTCTAATTGTTTTTTTAAAATCATTTTCATCACTCATTAAGAAGACCTACCTCTCTTTTATATACTATAAATAAAGCTATCTAAATATTCTCTTACATCCCTAAACATTTTAGCAAAGGAAAAGTTTCTTATTTTGTCACTAAGTTGATTTGAATAAGTGCCAGTTTGAACTCCAGCAAATTCTACAGGTAAACCTATCTCTCGTGCCTTTATAACCAATTCGAGATCATCTAAGGTATCCCCAACATAAGTCATTTTTGAGCACTTGTTAATAACAAACATCTTCTGTAAGGGGGTAGGATCAGGTTTCTTATAACCACTATCATCAGTAAAATAAAATTCTTTTAAAGGGATTAGATTAACAGCCCTTAAAGCGACCTCAGCCTCTTTATAACATCTTCCAGAATAAATCCCTATTTTTTCTCTATCTATAGAATAGTTACAAAAATTAATCAATGGTTTTTCTTGATAAATAAACCCCTTAAAAAAGATATATCTTGGTCTTTCCAAATATATCTCGTAAAAAAGTTTTTCTCCCAGATAGTATTCTTGGAATATCCTCTTAACAAATTCATAATCCACTTCTATTTCTGGAAGATTTTTATTAAATCTAAAATAATTTTTCAAGATTGTCAAAAACTCTATATCATTAAAAAATTCATAATCCCAGCTAATTGCTAAAAGAGCGTAAGTTAAATCCCAATCGTTGTTAAAGCCACCCAAAGATTTCAAGAAGCTTATATGATCAATAGTGCATTTTGCAGGTTTGTTAAACATATTTCTAATAAATTCAAAAGTTTTAATTGTTGATTCAACAAAAGAACCGTTAGTTTGTATTAAAACTCCATCTATATCAAAAACTATAAAATCACTCATTTAATATGTCATTCAACTCCCTTAAAAAGATATCCGTATCAGAACTCTTCCCAGCAGAAATTCTAATAAAATTAGGCAAATAAGGAAAATACCTGACTAAAATCTTCCTATCTTTAAGCTTCTCAACAATATTTTTAGTAGGTTTATTAAAGTTTGCCAGCAAAAAATTAGCTTCTGTAGGATATACTTTAATACCCATCTTTGTCAAACCATCGTATATTCTTCTTATTTCTATGTTAATTGCTTCAATGTTTTGAAGAAAAAGATTGCTATTTTGTAATATTATGCTTCCTGCTATCTGTGAAAAGTGAGATAATAAATAAGGCAATCTCACCTTTTCAACCTCATCAATAAGCAACTTGTCCCCAAAAGCAAAACCCATCCTGATGCCTGCGCCTGAAAAGGCCTTAGAAAGGGTTCTTAAAATTAAAACATTTTGATAAGATCTAAATTTATCAACAAAACTCCTTTTGCTAAATTCACAATAAACTTCATCGATCAAGACTATTCCAGATGTACTATTAACAATTTTTTCTATATATTCATCTGGAAAACAATTTCCCGTAGGATTATTTGGGTTACAAATAATAACTACCGCAGGTCTTCTCTCTTTTAAACAACTAACAGTCTTTTCAATTGGCATCGAAAAATCTTCATTTAAAGGAATTTCTATATATTCAATTCCTAAATTTCTCGAAGCTATTTTGTAAGTAGGAAAAGTTGGAGAAAAAGAAAGAACCGGACCATTATTTAAAGCAAATGCCATAATCACATTTTGAATTACCTCGTCACAACCATTTCCCACAGTAACTTCTTCAGGATTAATTTTACCAATATACTGACTAAATGCCTTTTTGACAGGACTGCACCATGCATCTGGATAGTAATTTAACTTCAGTTCGTAAAAGTTAGCTATAATCTCTTCTTTAACCTTTAAAGGCAATTCAAACGGACTTTCATTTCTATCAAGCCTAATTGCACCTTCAACCTCTACTGGCCTGTATGGTTTTACTTCTGCAAGATCCTTCCTAAACAAGGTCATCTTTTATTCCTGATTGAATTGAGGCAGCCTTAATTACATTGCTCATCAAAGACATTATAGTAAGAGGTCCTACTCCACCTGGTACAGGAGTAAGATATCCTGCTACATCAAAAACATCGTCGAAGTCAACGTCTCCGACAATCTTTCCATCCAACCTAGATATTCCTACGTCAACTACTACTGCACCTTTCTTTACATATTCTCTGTTTATCATCTTGGCCTTTCCAGTGGCGACAATTAATATATCTGCCTCCTTGCATATGTTTTTAAGATCTTTGGTTTTAGAATGTACAATAGTTGGGGTAGCATTTTCATGTAAAAGCATCAAAAAGATAGGCAAACCTACAAGCTGGCTTCTCCCTAGAATTACAACCCTTTTGCCCACAAGATCGATTTTGTACTCTTTTAATAATCGTACTATCCCACTAGGAGTACATGGTCTCAATCCTGGAAGATTTTTATATAGCAAACCACAAGAAAAAACGTTAAGGCCATCAACATCCTTTTCAGGACTAATTAAGGATAAAACCCTTTCTTTATCAATACCCCTTGGCAATGGAAGCTGTACTATTATTCCATTTACCTCTTTGTTCTGATTTAAAGAGGAAACTCTCTTTTCTATTTCTACCTGATCTAATCCTTCCTCTTCTATAAGAATAGGTTTAATACCTAACTTTTCACACATAGCAACCTTTTTCTTGACATAAACTTTTGATGCTTCATCGTCATTAAATCTCGCTACAGCAAGACAAACGCTTATTCCTTTTGCTTTTAAATCTTGCACTTTTGAAATAATTTCTTTTTCCCATTGATTGGCTACTTCTTTTCCGTTTAATATAATTGTACTCAACTTCATCATCTCCATATTTTTTTATGATACTTTATTATAAGACAAAATGTTGTATTTTAAATTATCATTAAAAAAATTTTTAAAAAAAAGGGGAGTTTAGTTATGGATGAGTGCGAGAAGAATTCAAGATTGTTAGCAATTCGAGGAGCTACCACCTTATTAAAAGATAGTCCTGAAGAAATAAAGAAAAAGGTTATTGAACTAATTAACAAAATGGTTGACGAAAATGAAGTAAAAGAAGAGGACATGGTTAACTTTTTTATATCAGTAACTCAAGATATCCATTCTGAGTTCGCAGGAAAATTCGTAAGAGAAAGATTTTCAACCACCCCAGTTTTTGGAACTGTAGAAGCAACCGTTGATAACGCACCAAAAATGTGCATAAGAATACTTTTACAATGCTACAGTAAAAAAACCAAAGACAAGATAAAACACATTTTCCTATACGAAGCCTCCAAACTAAGACCCGATCTTATAAAATAAAGACATGAGATAAACAAAAAAATATCAAAAAAACTTACAAGGAATTTTATAAATTCATTTCATAATTTGCTTTTATATTATCTATGTCCGCTCTTATTTGCTTTTTAAGTGCGATAATTGAATCAAATTTAATTTCATCTCTAATTTTGTATTTAAATTTGACTGTAATAACCTCTTGGTACAAATCTCCCTCAAAATCTATCACGTGCACTTCTACACTTCTCTTTTTCCCTCCAACAGTTGGCTTAACACCAATATTTAAAGCTCCTAGATATCTTTTTCCTGATATTTCTACTTCAGCCGCATATACCCCGGACTGAGGAATAATTTTATATTCAGGGAGCCTCAGATTAGCTGTAGGAAAACCTAAGAAGGTGCCTATACGATCACCATGAATTACTTCACCAGAAACAAAAAAATCCCAACCTAGCAGCTTATTCGCTTCTTCAATTTTTCCAGATATTATAAGCCTTCTAATCCTTGAACTTGAAATCGGCAAACCGTTAAATATATATAAATTGGCAATATCTACATCAAAACCAAAGCTTTTTCCTAACTTTCTTAAGAGAGCAACGTCCCCGCCCTTTCCGTGCCCAAAGTGAAAGTTTTCACCTTCAACAATAGTATTAATTTTGAAGCCGTTGCACAGAAAACTAATAAACTCTTCAGGAGAAAGTTTGGAAAGTTTTTCATCAAACTTCAGAACTATTACCTCATCAACGAACTCCAGCAAAAGTCTTATTCTTTCTTCAATAATAGTGATAAGTGATAAATTCTCTACATTTTTAAAGAAAATCCTTGGATGTGGTTCAAAGGTTACAACACTAATTATATCTTCGTCATTTCTCCTTTTATTTTTAAGTTGTTTAAATAGCAACTGATGTCCTAAATGTACTCCGTCAAACGTTCCAATAGTTAGAAATCTTTCCCCATTTTTATCTGTTTTTCTATAAATTCCTCTTATCATATAACTATCACCTTATTAGGTTTCCAAATTTTTTTCTCACCCTTAGATCTTTCAGCCAAACCCAAAAAAGTCCCACAAATAGAGAATACTCTTAAAATTTCAAAGTTACCAAAATCTTTTTTAATCCAAATCTCTTGACCATCTACAAATTTTTTTGAATTTTCATAATTCAAAATTACAACCGGTATATGATTAAGTACCTTGTTAACAGGAATAATAACTTTGAAGTACTCTCTCTTCACAATTAAATCCATTAATTTTGTGATGCTTATGCTCTCTTTAATATGAAAATTTCCCGAAGCCTCTCTTAGCAAAAACGTCATTGTTCCAATAGTTCCAAGTTTTGTAGAAATGTCCTCACACAAAGTCCTAATATAAGTTCCCGAAGAACAAGTAACCTCAAACCAGAGTGAATTTTTATTTCGCTTTATAAATTTAAGTTCTTTAATATTTACCTCCTTATACCTTTCAGGAACTTCCCGATTTGCTCTTGCTAATTCATAAAATCTCTTGCCATCAACCTTTGCTGCAGAATAGGAGGGAACCTTTTGGAGATAACAACCAGTCAAACTAGTACAAACAGACGTAATCAAATGATCAGAAATGAAAGGGACAGACCGAACATCTAATACTTTACCCTCTTGGTCTCCAGTAGCTGTCTTGAACCCCAATGTGAGTTCAAAAAGGTATTTCTTATCATTTTTTTCAATAAATTCACAGAGCCTTGTAGCCTTTCCCAACGCAACAGGTAAAACACCTACTGCACACGGATCAAGCGTTCCTAAATGACCAATTTTTACATCAACGCCAAATGCATCTTTGAACGTTCTCTTTATCATCTCAACAACTTCTGCTGAACTTTTATAGAGATCTTTAAAGACATTTAAAAATCCACTAATCACCAAAAACCTCTTTCTTTGTATAACGTAAAACTAAATCAACAACATCATCAAACTTTCCATTGACAACAGCTCCAGCTGCCTCTGGATGGCCACCGCCACCAAAGTGTTCAGCTATAACATTGAGCATTCCTGTATTTTTTCCTCTAAAACTTATCTTAACCTTACCCGGCTCATCTTCTCTAAAGACTATTGAGACTTTGCAGTCCTTTATCCTTCTCAACCACTCGATAAGGCCCTTTGTAATATCAGGTTCTAGAGACAAATTTATAAAATCATCGTAGGAAATAGGCAGCCACGAAATGCCCCCTGAAGCCTTAACTTTAGATAGCAAAAAACCCATCTTTGCAATACTATTTGCATCTCTTTCATAATATTTCATCACAAGACTCACATCAGCACCATGTTCAATCAATTTAGCAGCTATTTCTAAACATTCTCTATTTGTGTTTGTATAATAGAACCCACCAGTATCATAATGCAGAGCAAGATACAAATATGTAGCTACCAGATCATCTATTTTGTGTTTCATTTTACTCATAATATTAAAAACTAGAACAGCAGTAGCACTTGCAGTAGTATCAACATATATATTAGTATCAAAATAAGGCCCGTGATGGTGGTCAACTATAAAAGAATTTTTATATTTTGGGAAGATATTTTCGTATGGCTTTCCTATTCTCTTTAACGAAGATGCATCAAGCAATATTGCAACTCTTGAAAAATCGAAACTTTCTACGGTATATAAGTTTTCCATCCCCGGAAAGCTCATTACGCTACTAGGAGTTTTATAAGGCTTTATAAATCTTACGTCTTTTTCTATTGATTTTAAGAAATAATATAAAGCAAGGCTAGAACCAATAGCATCACCATCAGGTTCCAAATGTGTAAAAATATCAAATGAAGCGCTATTATTTAATAACTCCAATATTTTATCGGGTATTTTAGTCAAAATATTTCTCCTATTCAGTGTTCAATCTTTCTCAGAATTTCAAATATCTTATCCCCTTTTTCAAGAGAATTGTCTATTGCAAAGAGTATTTGCGGAGCATATTTTAATCCAATTCTTCTTGCTAGTTCTCCTCGTAAAAATCTTGATGCAGAAACAAGACCTTTTAGAGTTTCATCTTTGGACTTTTCATCTCCGTAAATGCTTACCCACACCTTTATATTTTTATGATCACTTGACATCTCCAACTCCATAATAGAAACCATACTCTTTATTCTTACATCTTTAAGTTCATATATTAAAAGGGCTAGTTCTTTTTTAATTGTTTCCTTTAGTCTTTCGGCCTTTATATTCATTTTGTTTTTAGCCTCCCATTTGAAATAAGGACAAAAAGTTAATATATCTCAAGATTATATGAAATAAGCCTGATATCAGGTCTATCGAGAAAAAAGTTAACATAATAATCATATAGTTTATGTATATCATTTTCACTTTCCTTTACTGCCGATAAATACAAGGTACTTGATCTTATATTTTTGTTTAAAATTTCAAGTGCACTTATATTTTGTTTTCTTATGTTTGAAATAATTGCTTGCATAATTTTTCTATGTTCCTTTATGCTAACAATATATGGAAAATAAAGTTCAAATTCAATTAAACAAGTTCTTATCATAAGATTTGTAAAATAAAGTTTTTAAATTTTTTAATTTCAAACACCTATATAGTTAAATTTTTATAAAGAAAAATCTTACGTAAAAAACTAACAGGTTACCTCTACCAACTTATATATTTCAAATATATCCCTTTCCTTTATGTCTTGGAAGTCTTTTATAGAAATTCCACATTCATAACCTTGATTTACCTCTTTCACATCATCCTTAAATCTTTTTAAAGACGACAACTCTCCTTCATGTATAATCACATTATCCCTTAAAACTCTCACCTTTGCATCTCTAGTAACCTTTCCATCAATAACATAACAACCAGCAACCAGCCCTATCTTAGGAACTTTAAAAGTTTGTCTAACCTCAGCTCTTCCAAGTATTGTCTCTTCATATTTCGGAGGCAATAAACCCTTAATAGCTTTTGAGATATCCTCAATAAGATCATATATAACCCTATAAGTTCTGATATCGATACCTTCCTCAGAAGCTAGTCTAAAAGCTGAGCTTGATGGTCTAACATTAAAACCAATAATAATAGCTTGGGAAGCACAAGCAAGCATCACATCAGATTCAGAGATACCACCTGTTCCCGATGATAAAATATTTATTGTCACGTTTTCTTCTCTAATTTTTGATAACGAAGTAAGGATAGCCTCTAAAGATCCCTGGGAATCAGCTTTTAAAATAAGTTTTAACTCTCTTACCTCAGATGGATCTATTCCTTGGGCAAAACACGATAGTGTAGGCTTTTTCATCCTTTGTATTTGTAACTCCTTTTTCTTATTAAGCATTTTTTCAGCCATTAACTTTGCTTCTCTATCTGTTCTTACAGCAATTAAACTATCCCCTGCCTCAGGAACCATATTAATTCCTAGAATCTCTACAGGCGTTGAGGGGCCTGCTTCCTTTAACCTTTTACCCCTATCATTAATTAGCGCTCTTACCCTTCCACTAGCAGCTCCTACACAAACATAATCTCCAACTTTCAAAGTACCCCTTTGAATAAGAACGCTCGCTACAGGACCCCTGTTCTTATCAAGCTTTGCTTCCAAAACCAAGCCTCTTGCTAAGGCTTTTGGGTTTGCTTTATATTCCATTAATTCTGCCAATAATAATGTCATTTCTAGTAGTTCATCTATACCTTCTCCTGTTTTTGCTGATACTTTAACAAAAATTGTTTTCCCACCCCATTCTTCAGGAATTAGACCATACTCAGTTAACTGTTGCATTATCTTTTCTGGTTGTGCTCCAGGTTTATCAATCTTGTTAATAGCTACTATTATTTGAACTCCAGCAGCTTTAGCATGTTGAATTGCCTCAATAGTTTGTGGTTTTACTCCATCATCAGCAGCTACAACTAGAATTACTATATCAGTAACGTTTGCACCCCTAGCCCTCATAGCTGTAAATGCTTCATGACCAGGAGTATCAATAAACGTAATCTTTTTGCCATTTACCTCAACTTGATATGCACCAATTTTTTGGGTTATACCATGAAATTCTTTAGCTGCAATCTTTGTCTTTTGAATCTTATCTAAAAGAGTCGTCTTACCGTGATCTACATGTCCCATAACTGTAACAATAGGTGGTCTAGGTTTAAGATCAGCTTCGTCTTCAACTTCTTTTTCTTCAAAAGTTAAAGATTCCTCTTCTTTTAATTTTGGTTCATAACCAAATTCTCTTGCTATATGTTCAATAAGACTTAAATTTAAAGCTTGATTTATTGTCGCAAGTGTTTTAAGCTTTATTAACTTTTTTATAACTTCGCTCTCTTTAACATTAATCCTTTGCGCAATTTCCCTTGGAGTCATCCCCTCATAAATGTACAAAACCTTCTTTTCCTCAACTTTAATTTCTTCTTCTGACTTAGGTTTTTCTTCTTGGACAATATCTTCTTGCACAGTAACTTGGGGCGACTCCTTTACGGCAACTTCAACAGCGTTTTCCTTTTGCAAAGCTTTATCGCTAACTTCAACTTTCTTATCTTCTTCAGGAATCTTACTTTTGGTTTCGGCTTCAATTGTAGATCTAACCATAAACTCCTCTTCTTCACCCACAGAAGACAAAGAGGACTTAACACTAACTCCCAATTCAGAAAGTATTTGAATTGTCCTTTTTGATGAGATACCCAATTCCTTTGCCAATTCATATATTCTCTTCAATCAATGCTCACCTCCTTGACCTTTTATTGATAAACTTTTAATATATCTTTCAATTTCATTATAGATCTTTATATCAATATTTGTTTTAAGCGACTTTGCAATGACTCCTTTATTCTTAAAATTACAACTGTATATACAAGAAAAACAAATATAACAGCCTCTTCCAGCTCCTTTTTTATCATAATCTATAATCACATTTTTATTTTTAAGCCTTGCTATCCTAAGCATATCACTTTTTGGAAGAATTTTCCCACAAAAAATACATTTCCTGTGTTCTTTAAGCATATTATTACTCTTCTATCTTAATATCAATTTTATAACCAGTTAATTTATGTGCTAACCTTACATTTTGCGCATCTTTTCCAATAGCAAGAGAAAGCTGAGACTTATCTACATATACTCTTGACTCCTTCTTGGCTTGATCAAGAATTTCAACTCTTTTAACTTTAGCAGGGGCAAGTGCACTCGCAATATAAATTTTTGGCTCTGGATTGTATAAGATTACGTCGATCTTCTCACCCCTAAGCTCTCTTGTAACATTTTGAATTCTTGAATTTCTTAATCCAAGACAAACTCCCAGTGGGTCAACATAAGCATCTCTTGATAAAACAGCAATCTTTGTTCTACTACCTGGATCTCTTGCTATAGAAACTATTTCAACAACTCCTGACCTGATTTCCGCCGACTCAAGCTCAAACAATCTTTTGACTAAATTTGGATGGCTCCTTGAAAGTATTATTTCGACATCCTTTTTTAATTTTTTAACCGACAAAACATAGAAAACATATCTTTCGTTTATAGCATATCTATCTTGATAGACAGTTTCTTTTTGAGGAAGTATTCCCTCACCTCTTCCAAGTTGAACAATCCAATTTTTCCCTTCTTGCCTTAAAATCTTACCAGATATAACACCAAAAACTCTATCTTTAAATTCCTCATAAACAGCATTTCTCTCAGCCTCTTTTATTTTTTGCTGCCAAACTTGCTTTGCCGTTAATGCAGCAATTCTTCCAAAATTCTTAGGATCTACCTGCACTTCTATTGTGTCACCTATACTAACATCAGGATAAATCTCACGAGCCTGAGTAAGCGATATTTCATCAAAAATGTTATTGACTTTATCTACCACAGTTTTTTTGACTACAATTTCTAAAAGCCCACTATCAGGAACTATTTTCAAGGTAACGTTCTTTGACGGATAATATTTTTTATATGAAGCTAAAAGAGCTGATTCCAAAGCAGATATCATAGCAGACAGTGAAACGCCCTTTTCTTTTTCTAACTGTTCTAGAACGTGCAAATCAATTTTCATTGTTTATCTCCCTTAAACCTGAAATGTATTCTTACTTCTTTTATATCATTTCGGTTTACCTTTTCTTCTGATTTTCCAGTATTAACAAAAATATATCTGCCCTCACTATCAATACCTTCAAGTATACCAATAATTGGATTGAGATTCGGATTTTTAAAACTTACTATTATTTCTTCTCCTTTAAACCTATTAAAATCCGAATCCTTTTTCAATTTCCTCTCAATTCCTGGAGATGATACTTCAAGTAAAAAACTCTCAGGAATTATGTCATAATAATCCAAAATAGTACTTAATTTTTTTGATACTAATTCACAATCATCAAGAGAAATGGGCTTGTGAACGTTATCGATGAATACCCTAAGTACCCATTTCTTGCCTTGCTTCAAGTAATTCAAATCATAAAGCTCAAAATCCATATCTAATAATACCTTCTCGACAATATCAGTTAATTTTTCTTTAATATCTTTCGATTTCAAGAAAAATATCATCCTTTCATATTTTTAAAAATACAAAGAGTGGGTAATTACCCACTCTTTGTATTTTTAAAAATATG
>NZ_JBRCUV010000012.1:0-8254 GCF_053498235.1 Thermodesulfobium sp. | reverse complement strand
GAGTTAAAAATTATTAAGATAATTGGTAAAAAGCAAAAATTTATTATTAAATACCCAAAAAAAAGTGTTAATAAAGAAATAGAAAAAAAAGCAGAAGAAATTTTAGTAATATAATTAATCGTTAAGAGAATGTGCTTATTTTCGAAAAATTTAATTAGAAATAGTAAAGTTATAGATTGTGTAAACAAAAAAATCCTAAATAAAATATCATGAGAGATATGCCACCGATCCGCCACCACATATAAAAAGGGTCCATTAAGAAAAAACAGCCATAAAACAACAAATAACAAACTTAACAAAAAAGATAAGTAAATCTTTTCTTTTGTAATAAAAGATAAATAATACTTCAAAACCAGTCAAATAACCCCTTTTGAGCGATATACAAAGCCTAATCAAGATTATAACATCTAAATTAAAAATAATTTTTTAAAGGGGTTTATAATGAAAATTTCACTTAGGAATGGAGAAACACTGAGATGGTCATCTGTTGTTGGAATTCCTAAATGTATTACCTTTCCAGAAATTGAATGCTTTAACTACCGAACAAAAAAAGGTTATAAAATTGAATTTGAATTATCATTAGAAGGCTTAGAATTAAATAACATTCTACTTACTGAAAAACAAACATTATGGGATGATATAATAGATTCAAAATAATAGATTAAGGTGAGTTTTTGAAAAACAAAAACAAAAAAAGGTTAATTATTTTAAGCCTAATAATAGTAGTAGTTTGTGTTAGCATATATTGGATTGTAATTAATAGAAAACCAGTAAGTAATTATTTGGATGTTTCTGGCAATATTGAGGCAGATCAATACAACGTTTCATTTCAAATTTACGGCACATTATCTTCAATCAAAGTTAGTGAGGGAGATAAAGTAAAAAAGGGGGAACTGCTTGCAACCCTTTCAAGAAAAGATCTTGAAGATTCTTTAGATGCCGCAATACATAATATGAACAAGGCAAAAGCCCTGTACGATCAATATATTTCAGGATATAGAATCCAGGATATAAAGATAGCTGAAGCCGATAGAGATGCAAAACTTGCTGAATTTGAAAAAGCAAAAAGTGATTATATTAGATATGAAAAGCTATATAAGGAGGATGCCATTCCAGCATCAAGTTTCGATAATATTAAGAGCATTTATCTTGCATCAAAAGAGGCCTTAAGATCAAGCGAACAAAAACTCAGAGAGCTGGAGTCTGGATACAGGCAGGAAGAGGTTGAATCAGCTAAAGAAGCCTATAAAGCAAGCCTATCCCAAGTTGAACAGGCAAAAACAATCTTGGGATATACAAAGATCTATTCACCCATTGACGGCGTTGTTTTTTCCAAGGATTCAGAAGTTGGAGAATTTGTTTCCTCTGGAACTCCTGTACTAACCTTATACGATTTAAACAGCACATACGTGAAAGTATATGTAAGCGAACAAGATATTGGTTTTGTTAAGTTAAAAGCACCCTGTATTATAAAAGTCGATTCATTTCCAAATAAAAATTTTAGTGGCTATGTGGAAGCAATATCTGACAAGGCAGAGTATACCCCTAAATTTATACAAACTAAGGATGAAAGGGTAAAATATATGTTTTGGGTTAAGGTAAAAATTGATAATCCAGAAGGCATTTTAAAACCTGGAATGCCAGCAGATGTGTTAATAGAAAAAGCCAAATGATTTCAATTGTTAATTTATACAAAAGCTTTAATGACAAAGTAGTACTGAAAAACATCAATCTGAATGTAAGTAAAAAGGAAATTTTAGCAATTCTTGGTCCTGACGGTTCAGGTAAAACTACTTTAATAAAAATTATTATTGGCATAATACGCCCAGACTCAGGCAAGGTTCTGGTAAACGAAATTGATACCACAAAAAACATTTCTACAACAAGAGAACTTATAGGCTATAAAGCGCAAGATTTTTCTCTTTATCAAGATCTTTCTGTTAGCGAAAATATAAGATTTTTTGGGAATCTCTATTCACTATCAGACAACGAACTTAAACAAAGGGAAGAATTTATACTAGATTTCATAGGTCTAAAAAATTTTAAACACAGATTTGCAGAAGCCCTTTCCGGTGGAATGAAAAGTAGACTTGCTATCGGTTGCGCTCTAATACACAATCCACCAGTGTTATTATTAGATGAACCAAACGTTGGTGTAGATCCTGCTTCAAGGAGAGATATCTGGAAACTCTTAAGAGAACTTTCAAATTCAGGAAAAACAATTATAATAACTACTCCATATTTTTTAGAAGGAAATTTAGCAGACAGGGTAGTTTTTATTAAAGAGGGTGAAGTAGTTTTAACTGGAAACCCACATGAAATCCTTAAAAATCTTGATTTTTTAACGTATAAAATATTGGGTGAAAATTTGCAAGATTTTTACTTTGATTTAAAGAAAAGTAAACTCGATTTTAAATGCTGGCTTAAAAGTGACCACATTAGATTATTATTGCACAAAGACATAGATTTCAACAAAATCTTAGAAAAGATCTCTCTTAATAAGAGAACAGTAGAATTAGATGAACCAGACCTGGAAGATGTTTATTTATGGCAATCGAAGTAGAGAATGCAATTGAAGTTGAAAACTTAACGAAAAAATTTGGAAATTTTACTGCGGTGGACAACATCAGTTTTTCAATAAAAAAGGGGGCAGTTTTTGGTTTTTTAGGACCTAATGGAGCTGGAAAAACAACAACAATAAGACTTATTCTTGGACTTATTAGTAAAACAAGTGGCAGAATAAAGATATTCGGAGAAGATATAGAAAAATTCTCTAAAGAGAAACTAGGCTACATGTCTCAAAAGTTTTCTCTTTATAATGATCTAAAGGTTGTTGAAAACATGATCTTTTACGGTTCTATATATGGCTATTCCGGAAAGGAATTAGAAAAAAGAATAGACTTTTTATTGGAATCATACAACCTGAAAGAAGTAAAAAATGCTATGGTAAGAGATATCGGAGGCCTTAAACAAAGGGTCGCATTTTGCACCGCAATTCTTCACGAGCCAGATATTTTGGTTCTTGATGAACCAACAAGCGGTGTAGATCCAGATGCGAGAATAGACTTTTGGGATTCCATCTACAGTTATGCAAGGAAAGGCAGAACAGTTTTGGTTACAACACATTATATGGACGAAGCTGAATTTTGTAATGAGATAGGATTTATTTTTTCGGGAAAATTAAAGTTTATAGGAACTCCAAACAACGCAAAAAGGATATATTTTGAAAAATCACATAAAGTTGGAAATCTAGAAGACGCATTTTTATGGTTTATGAACAATTAATTATATAAAGAAGTATCTTTTAACCCTCTTCTTGTAAGATTCATATTTAGAGCCAAATCTCTTTGTAAGCTCCCTTTCCTCAAAAGGAATCACCAAAAAATTATTTATTAAAAAGTCAAATATACTCACAACAAGAGAAGAAACTCCCCCACTGATAAGAAATATCCCAAAAAACATAAAGAAATGCGAAAGATATGTTGGATGTCTCATATATTTATAGATAAGTCTTGTCTCTAGATTACCAGGATCTTCTAAAATAAATTCATTCAAACCAAGAATTCTACCCTTTAATATTAGTAAAGTTAAGAGCTGGAGAAAGGCTCCAACAAAAAATATAAAAAAACCGAGCAATTTTAAAGGAAGGGCAATTGGTATGTACGTATTTAATAAATTTTGATTGTTGACCAAAAAGTATAAATATGGAATATATAATACAATTATTAATATAAATGTTAAAAATTTAATTTTTTTTGCAAAGTTGGTAAAAAAATGAACAAATAACCAATACAAAGGTATTAGAGGCCATATAAAGACTAAAAGTTGATTTAAAATGTTTGAGTAAGCAAGACTAAACACTTTTGTATTTGATAAAAGATATATAATATAAATTCATGTATTAATTATATATCAAAATGGTTCCTAATAGTAAATTTTATAATTATTATTTTTTTCTTTGTATAATTTATAGATAAAGATTATTCTCAGAGGAGGTGAAAAAGTGAACACTTTCCCAAAGCTTACTTCTTTAGTTCGTTGCGCTGGCTGAGCAGCGAAACTTAATCCAAAGGACCTAGGTGAGGTTCTAAAAGACTTACCAAAATTTGAGCATCCTGGCCTAATTTTTAACTCTGATGGCCTTGATGACGCAGGAGCTTTTGTAATAAAAGACGACTTAGCTATCGTCCAATCTGTTGACTTTTTCCCTCCTATAGTAAATAATCCTAATTTATACGGCAAGATTGCAGCCGCAAATTCCCTCTCTGATCTATATGCAGTTGGGGCTAAGCCAATAACAGCGTTAAATATTCTCGGCTTCCCAAAATACGATATAGGACTTGACGTAATAAATGAAATACTTAGAGGTTCCCACGAAAAAATAAAAGAAGCCGGTGCATTAATACTTGGTGGACACAGTGTAGATGATTTAGAACTTAAATATGGTTTAAGCGTTACTGGAATTGCAAAAAGGGATGAGCTGATTACTCACAGCAAAGCAAAACCGGGCGACATTATAGTCCTTACAAAACCACTTGGCACAGGAATACTTACTTCAGCTCTAAAAATTGATCTAATTGATGAAATAGATATGCAAGATGCGCTTATTTCTATGCAAGAACTAAATTACTTTGCAGGCGAAGCGCAAAAAAGGTTTCATGCAACATCGGGTACAGATGTTACAGGTTTTGGGCTAGTCGGTCATGCAATAAATATTGCGAAATCTAGTAATGTAGTTTTTGAAATATTCTCTAAATCATTGCCTATTTTCGAGAAAGTTTTAGAACTGGCCGATGAGGGTGTTTTACCAGCAGGAATATTTGCTAATATTGATTTTTACAAAGAAAATGTAGTTGAAATAGGCAAAATAAATGAAAGTTACAGATATGTTATTTATGATCCACAAACATCCGGTGGCTTGCTGTCCACCTATAATGCAGATATTGTAGACGATGTGTTGGGATTTCTGAAAAGTAATGGAGTTGATGCACACATAATAGGGATAGTAAAAAAGGACTCTGCGTTTAGTTCTGGGACAATTGTTTTTAAAGAAGGAACATTTAGATGAGGGCATCACTTAAAAGGATATGGGCTGTATTTGCTAAGGAATTCATTCAATTCTTTAGAGATAGGGTTACTTTTACAACAGCCATCGCTATACCTTTAATACAACTTATTTTGTACGGGTATGCAATAAACACAGATGTAAAGCATCAATCTACTGTTGTGTTCGATCAATCAAGGTCTACAATGTCAAGGGATATATTATACAAATTTCAAAGTTCGCAATATTTTGATATAAAGAAATTTGTAAACAGTTCTAATGCAGTTGGAGAAGCAATAGATGATGGTCAAGCAAAGGTCGGAATTATTATTCCACCTAAACTTGAGTCAAATATATTAGGTAATAAGCCAAGCCAAATATTAGTAATAATTGACGCATCAGACCCTATGTCATCAAGCTCTGCCCTATCGGCATCTCAAATGATAGGACTGATAGAAAATCAAGAAATATTGACGAAAAAACTTCAACAAAACGGAATAATACTGCCCAATAAAAATCCTTTTGAAGTGGACGTGAGGGCCTGGTATAACCCCGATCTCTTATCAACATACTTTCTTGTACCTGGGCTTATAGCTGTTCTAATAAGTCTATCAACATTAGTTTTAACAGCCATGGCAATTGTGAGAGAAAAGGAAAGAGGCACATACGAACAACTAATAATTACTCCTCTTAGACCAATAGAACTAACTATTGGAAAAGTGATGCCTTATGCAATTATTGGATATACTCAAATGACTCTTGTCATAGTAGCTGCAGTAGCGCTTTTCAATCTTCATATTAAGGGTAATATCCTTTTACTTTATATATTTGCCCTGCCCTTCATATTGGCTAATCTTAGTCTAGGATATATAATATCTACTCTAGCAAAAAACCAACAGCAGGCTCTCCAAATGTCATTCTTTCTTATGGTACCTATCTTCTTGCTGAGCGGCTTTATGTTCCCAAGAGAAGCCATGCCAGGAATAATATATTATTTAAGCTATATCGCACCAGCTACATTCTTTTTAGTAATAGTAAGAGGCATCATTTTAAAGGGTCTAGGCTTCTTCGAACTGTGGCGATGGGAAATGGGTTTAATCCTATATATCATAATTGCTTTAAATATATCAAGGTTCTTACTTAAAAGAAAGTCCTGATGCTTTAAACAATAAGTAGTGGAACCTTCGACTTTTCAATCAAAAATCTGGCAATGGAGTGATGCATGATAGATGCCTCAAAACCAGTTTTTCTACCTAATACTATCAAGTCAACATTAAATTTTTTTGCAGTATTATAAATCTCTATTGAGGGATTTTCTCCTTCTTGAATTGCAATTTCGTCTATAATATCTGGATCTTTTATCTCTTTTTTTAACTCATCTATAAGTGCACTAGCCTTTTTATATCCAGCCTCCTCGACATCTGGATTAAGATCGACAACCTGTGTTGGCATTTCAATAACGTGCAAAAGTATAATTTTCCCACCAGTTAATTTTCCTAACTTATAACCAACATTCACGACATCATACCTTTTATGTGTTGAATCAACTGCACACAATATCTTTTTAAACATTGTCCCTCCTACTCCCTCAGAGAAGATTATATAATTGCAAACCCTTTGAGAATGCTCATCAAACCGGATAAAGAAAGCAAAATGATAACTAACCATCTTACGATTCTGGGCTTGGTGCGAGCAAGTAATCTTACGCCTACCTGAGAACCCAGCATCATACCAACCACCGATGGTACCGCAATAATAGGAAGAACAGCACCGTTGTTTAGATATATCCAAGCAGCTGACGTATCAGTAATAGATAATAAGAAGTTGCTGGATGCTACCGATATCTTTAAGGGCGCGCCAAGAATTAAATTGAATACTGCGACATTAGCCCAACCTGCACCCAATCCAAACATCCCAGCAATAAAACCAACTATAAAAAACAATAAAAAACCAATATGAGAGTTTTGAATTTGCCAGTTGATATTCTTTCTTTGTGTAATTTCATAGTAAACACCATATATACCAAGAATCTGAGCAATTTTATCACGCTTAGTTATTTCAGGAAATTCAGATCTCTTGGAAGTAAGAAGTACGAAACAAATTGCAAGAATAACTAATCCCAATGCAATTCTTACTATATTTTGAGGTAAAGCTAACCCAACCATTGCACCCATAATAGAAGAAATTGACGCAATCAAGGCCATAGGCATACAAAGTCTCAGAGAAGCGAGATTTCTCATTAAAAGACCAGGACCTGCAGAAAGTGAACCTGCTAAGGCTACCATCAAACCAGCACCCCTTACAAAATCCATATGAAATGGAAAAAATGTACCAAGGATTGGCACAAATAGAACACCTCCCCCAACACCTGCCAAAACCGCTATAATTCCTAATCCAAAACAAAAAACGAATAGAGACAATGGCCATATCCACCAAGGAATTCCAATTGATGTCTCCTCAGCAAGGATTATATCCTTTGCGGCAAATGCATTAGTCGCTAAAAAAAATACAAAAAATAAAGAGATGGAAAAAGCGTAAAAAAACACTAAATTTCTTGAAAAGTTCACAAAATACCTCCTATTCTACTTTGAGAAATCCACTAGATGCTAATAAAAGAATAGATATCTCTAGTATTACTATGAAAATCATTGCAAATTCTCTTTTCTTAATATATATTGGTAAAACTGAAAAATAACACAAGATTGGTATACAGGCCAAAAAGGTAAGCGCTGCTTTTGCCATCATATCAGACTTATAAATTAAATTAATCCATCCCCACCCTGTCGAAATCCCAAAACTTTCATTTAATAGAGAAGAACTTTTTATCCACAAACGAGGTAGTTTATCAAGAGGAATTACTGGAGAAATTAACCCAGAAAGATAGATAAAAAAGGTAAATAAAATAGCAAAAAGACCAATCCTTGCCAACCACTTAAGAACTACTGCGTATCGCTTTTGATCGATCGGCGTTTCAATACTTTGTCCAACATTAACTGCAGTTTTGTCCATCATCCACATCTCCCTTCAATTTAGTTTCCCCTCATTAAAATAATAGTGCTTTTCTAACCTAGATATATAGTAAAAACACTTACAAAGTGTAATAGTTCTTTAGGTCAATTATAACATATTTTTATTAAATTTATATATTTTAGTTATGATTCAAAAAAAAAGTACGAAATTTACGTTGTAATGAATTGCACTTACTCAAAT
>NZ_JBRCUV010000011.1:0-31972 GCF_053498235.1 Thermodesulfobium sp. | reverse complement strand
CTTCTTGATCAAGCTATAACCTCTATTCTATAGGGAAAATTAACAAGTATTAATTTTAACACAAAGTAATAGTAACGCGAGCATCCTTGCTCGCGGACGTTCTTCATAGTACCACGAGCATCCTTGCTCGTGGAGTATAGTATCACGAGCATCTTGCTCGTGGAGTATAGTAACGCGAGCATCCCTGCTCGTGGACGTTCTTCATAGTAACACGAGCATCCTGCTCGTGGACAGTTTTTTGCTTTTACATGAATCCTTACAAATACTTTACATTAATAAATTAGTAATTTATAATATAATCATTATATATAAAGATTCTAAGGAGGAAATAAAATGTTTGAAGCAAGAGATTTTTTTGATTTAGGATTGAAATTTCATGGTCACAAATGCCCTGCGATGCCATTGGGTCTAAAGGCAGCTTGCGCTGCAATGAACAAGCTTGGAGTAGAAAGATCTAAGGACAAGGAGCTAATGCTTTTAGCTGAAACAGCAGACAATCACGCAGCAGGCTGTTTTGTAGATGGCCTTATGACTGTCACAGGGTGCACTTATGGAAAGAGCAATATAAAGAAGCTCTATTACGGCAAGATGGCATTCACCCTTATTGACGTAAAGAACAAAAAGGCTGTAAGAGTATCTCTAAAGCCAAAGTTCTTTGAAAAGATGCTTGAATCACCCTTTATAGCTGAGAGAAAGAAAGGGATACCTCCTCAGGACGTAGACCCAAAGATTGCAGATCCTTTAATAGAAAAGGTATTGAACTTGAAAGAAGAAGAATTTCTAGATATTAGCCCTGTCTTTGACTACGAATACAAAAAGACACCAGGAGTGATGGAGGCAGACTTTTGCGATGTTTGCGGCGAAGCAGTATTCATTGACAAGTTAAAGTTTATCGATGGAAAGCAAGCTTGTATCCCTTGTTCTGAAAAGATAGCTCAGAAGTAACAATACTAAAGATTAGCAGCCGTAATCTTGCGGCTGCTAATCTAAAATCTAAATTTATTAAGGAGAAATTAATTATATGATATATTTATTAGCTGCAATTGTAACCTTTGTGGCAAAGTCCATTATGGTCATCACCGGAGCTGGAGCTGCCTTTATTCTAATACCTGCATTTTATGCAATGGGTTTTGACCTTCACCAGTCAATGAGTACCGCCCTTCTTTTAAACGTAATCGCTATGGCTTTTGCCTCATATTCATACTCAAGAATTGGCTTGATAAACTATAAGCTTGCGTTTCCAATTATAATAGCAGTTCTGATCACGTCTCCAATCGGTGCATATTGTAGCAAATTTGTACCCAGAGAAACTCTTCTTTTGTTATTTGCTCTCTTTTTAATATTTGCCGCATCTATGATGATCTTTTATAAACAAAAAAAGAACAACTCAGGCGAAAATTTTCAAATAAATAAAAAACAGATGCTCACTGTTGCAACACCAATTGGAGCGCTTGCAGGATTCGTGGCTGGACTTCTCGGCATTGGCGGAGGAAATATGATAATCCCTATACTCATCTTTATAGGCGTCCCTGCAAGGATTGCAGCAGCTACCACCTCCTTTATAGTTTTCTTCTCGTCTCTTGGAGGTTTCTTGGGAAGGGTGGCAATAGGTGGACTAGATATAGAGTTAATCTCGTTTACCGTTATAGCAGCCATCCTGGGAGCGCTATTTGGGTCTTATCTTATGAAATATAAGCTCAGCAACAAGAGTGTAAAGGTTCTAATAGGAATAGTACTATATATGGTTGCAGCAAAGATGCTCTTTGATTATTTTGTGCATTAAAAATTGGAAAATATATAGAGAGATATCTCAAAAGCATTAGAAATAAATGTGTTAAAATAAGTTTAATATGGATATTCAGGAATCAATATCAAAAATAATAGAATTTTTTAGCAAAAATGATGAAATTTTGCTTGCCTTTTTATTTGGTTCATTTATAGAAAACAGGATTACAGATGAAAGTGACGTCGACTTAGCAATCCTTTTCAGAAAACCCAATGCCTCATATATAATCGATATAAAAAACAGCATATCTGAAATTACAGGGAAAGATACAGACATAGTTATCTTAAATTCTGCATCACCAATAATAAAAATGCAGGCATTGAAAAGAGGTCGTTTGCTAAAAAAAGTAAATGATAGCGTTTACAATGATTTTTTCCTCAGAACGCTCAAAGAATATGATGACCTAAAAACAGTAAGAAAGCCACAGGAAAAAAATATACTTAACGGCAGGATATATGTTAGAGACTGATGTTATTTTTGCAAAAGTTGCAAACATACAAAGATGTCTAAAAAGAATAAGAGCAAATACATAGAAGAATTCTATACCTTAATTCTCAAGCGGTTTGTTTTGCCAAAAGATCCCCTTTGATTATTTTCTACAGAGTTCTATTCTTTCAGTTATTTGAACTTCTTCCAAATAATTTCATTATAAATCAAAATTCTTTTCAGATAAGTAAAGCTTTACCTTATCGCAGGCATCTTTATTTCCAAATTTACAGGATTTCTTGAAGTATTGGAGAGCCTTAGGAAAATTTTTTTTCTCAAAGTATATGTTTCCAAGGTTAAAATATGCCATTGCAAGATCTTGACCTTTCCTAACAAGCATTAGATTTTTAAAAATTTCATCGTTTCCATCAGACTCGGCAAATACAGCCTTTATGCTTTGGGCTTCTAACCATTTCAAAATAAAGAAGCTGATTATTAAGGCGACAAGGATCAAAGAAGGCGAGTCTATCATATTAAATATTGTGTGCCATGGCAGTTTGTTAGAAAATATGTCATATATATCGAATAGCAAAAGAATTATTGTAAAGAGTATGAAAAAGTAGTGCAATATCTTTAAAAATCTGTGATCCTTTTTGTTAATTATAAAATCCCTTGTCTCCCTTTCAAAAAAGGTTGTGCGGATTCCCTCAAGGACAAGTATTAGTGCACATATCGCTAAAATAACAAAACTAATTGGTGGAAGCTGGTGCAAAAAATACCTGAACCTTTGAAATGAGGAGTTATCTATCAGCCTATCAAACCTGCTAAACAAAAGAAAAAAGGATAAACCCCAAAACGCGCATAAAACGTTGTAAATAAATAAAAAGAATTTAACTATCCCCTTTTTCTCCATAGTAAAAGATTATACCATAAATAAATGGCATATCATATATAAAATTTGTTTATTTCTAAAGAAAAAGGGGTGCGCTAATATTAGTCTATATCCACTTCCTCGTACCAGTTGTCGCTCCACTCCGAAGGCTCGGACAAAAGTTCCTGAATTATCTCAAGATTAAAGACCAAATTTCCATAGTTCTCATCAAATTCATCCTCAGAGTATGAGTCTAATTCATCAAAATACCTATCACGCCATATGCCTATAAAGTCAATCACCTGAGGCAAGAAGGAAAAATTAACTTCGTAGATCCAAGGTTCATTTTCCTCATTCAAATCATAATAGATGCTAATGTCCGGATCCTCTTCCCTATCAGAATCAAGAAGCCAAATCTTAACCTCTCTTTCCTCATCGTCTACGACATATGAACCAAAATCGCTTTCGAAGTTCTCAATATATTCAAATTCGCTATTCTCCATCCTTTACTCCTCCTATATTAATTAATTTGCCCCCAAGAGCACTAGAAAAGACATCCCAATAAGATCTGTTGCCTGCTTCTAAATTCCATATTGCAAACCCACCCAAATTATGTTTCTCTATGAGCTCAAGTTTGCTGTATAACGTCTCGCTGTTGTCAAACCACACTTCATGCTTTAAATTATACCTATAAAAACTGACATGATAAAGACCATATTTTTCATCAAATTGAGGATTTAGCTTGTTGGTCTCAAGAAACGCCTTTAGATCCTTATAGTAAAGAGCCCTTACGTTTATTACTTTGCCCCTATTGTCCTCAATCCACTCTCTAGTATAAAATGGAATGCCAAGTAACACCTTATTTGCCTCTACCTCTTTTAGAGTCTGTTCTAGACCCTTTTTTACCCAACCAATAGATGCAGTAGGTCCTGCATAGTAGGAGCCCTTGCTAAATTCATCATAGCTCATCAAGACTATATAATCGCTAAACTCCGATAGCGTTTTTCTATCATAGCACATAGACCAGGAAGAATTTTTATCAGGAACAGTTATGTCTACAGATAACAAGATATTACTACCTCTCAAACTTTCGGCTAATTTCTCTACAAAGTAGTCAAATTTTGCACTATCAGATTTATCAAAGTCTTCAAAGTCGATGTTGATGCCGTCCAAGTGATAAGCAAAAGCATAAGCAACAATTTGATTAATAGCGTTTTTTACGTTGATTTTACTATCTAAGAGCGTATGTGTAAGTTTAGGATCAAATTTGTTGCTAAATAATCCCCACACCTTATAACCTCTTTTATGAAGATAATCAACTACTCCAATATCAGAATTGTTAGTAAAATTTCCAAAGCCGTCTTCAAGAGAAAACCAGGTGAAACAAACGGTATTTATGTTGGGATTCAAGTCAAATCCTTTAAGGTCTGAAAAATTTTTTGCCACGCTAAATCCTAGTCTAACCATGCCATTATACCCCTCATTCTGAGGAAGAGGCCTTAATTCAACATCTCGCTTTAACAGATAGTAATCGTAATTATCTAATATTTTAAAACCAAGCAAGTTTGAAATAGACTCAAGATCTACGTAATAATTCCCATTAACCTTTTTAATCGGGAAATTCACAGAGTCAAGCGACACAACTCCCCTTCCTGGCACGCTAAACTTCACGTCAAAGATGTAAACCTTCTTTTCTTTTGGATTTATCAAGAAGTTCTTGTTAGTAATCAATTTAATATTGCTTGCCAGCATAAAAAGACCATCTTCATTTTTTAAAACTATGCCAGCAGGATTATCTGGGTATCTTTCTACATAAAGTTCTTTATCAAAGGCACAGACTTGTCCAAAGGCAACAAAAAGGAATATAAATATTGTAGAAAAAATTAATTTATACATTTGTAGAATAGAATAGCAAAAGTGGTGCAAATTTTCAATAAACAGCTACACAAAAATACTAGTATCTTATATATCGAAAATTCGTTTTAGAATTTGAAAAATAAGGTTACAAAACTTGTAATTAAATAGAAAAATGAACTAAATACCAGTAAGAAAATAGAAAGAATTGAAATGGTAAAGTAAAAAATTAAAAAAAGAAGAATATTAAAAACTTTGCCAATTTTGTAATGCCTATTAACCAAAACGATTACAAAGGATATTAAAAGTGACCATGCCCAATACTCAACTAAAAAGCTGCCCCTTAAAATAGGAAACAGACTTAATATCATGGGTAAAAAATATAAGATTAAAAGTTCAAAGAAAAACAGTTTTACTCTTCCGTCTAATTTATTTATTACTATATATTTAAATCTCAAATCACCAAAATCATCTTGATACTGAAATTCTTCAACCCTTTTTAGTCCTCTACCCTCTTTATCAGAAGGAAACATTTCACCCATACATTACCTCCAGGCAAAAGCCTCTTTTTATATATAGTAATATTATAATTAAGATAATACACTATTATGTAAATTCTTTAAATAGAAAGGAGTAATTGATGAAAGCTATTGCAATAAGCGGAAGTGCAAAAAAGGGCGGGAATACAGCTTTTATGCTAAAAACTGTCCTAGAAGAACTTGAAAGGGAAAATATACAAACAGAGCTAATAGAACTTGCAGAAGAGGAAATTAAGTCTTGCACTGCGTGTTACAAGTGTTTCAAAAACAAAAACAAAAGATGCGTAATAGAGGATGACAATCTAAATAACTATTTTAAAAGGTTGACCGAAGCAGATATCATAATCCTTGGTTCACCTGTTTATCTTGTTGATATAACTCCAAAACTCATCGCATTCATGGAAAGGTGCGGCATGGTCTCAATGGCAAATGGATATCTATTAAAGAGAAAAATTGGTGCAGGCGTAGTTGTAAGGTATAGAAGAGCAGGTGCAATTCACGGTCTTGATTCAATTAATCACTTCTTTTTAGTAGAACAAATGACGGTTATTGGGTCAAATTATCTAAACATTGGAGTCGGAAGAGGTTCTGAGGCAATTAGTTTTACAGAAAGCGAAATTGACGAAGAGGGCTTAAAGACAATGCTCGATCTAGCACACAATATAAGCTGGCTTGCTAAGAAGCTGATATCACAATAGTTATAGTTTTTGCCTTGCCCCAATCATATCCGTTTGGCACAAGGGTAATGACGGCTTTTCCTGATCTTTTAGCCTTAAATAGCCCATTACCCTCATAGGATAAATTTTCATCGTTGTAAAGAATTCTGCATGTAGAGTCCTCTAACGGATTAAGCCTTCTTAAAAGTAGTTTCTCTCCCACCTTTAAATCTACATCACTACTAGAAAGCCATGAAATTTCACCTTCTCCAACTCTATAAGTTATTAAAACGGTATTTGAATCAATTGAGCTAACGTTTGAAACAAAATTATCAGGATAGCTGAGAAAATCTCCTTCTAGATTTTTTTCGAATTGATCTTTATCCCACACGTAAAACCATCTCTTATCTGAAGATGTTAGTTCAAAACCTCCATCAAAAGTCTTGATATCTCCCTGGAATATGGCTTTGCCTTGAGCTATATTAACAAGCCTTTCATCCCTTACCAAAAATACATCATAACTAAGAAATGCACCGCTTCCCATTCTTTCCCAAATTAACAAGGCGCTCTGATCTGTGCCAAGATTAAAGAGCTTAAAGTTTGGATTTTGATAATCTAAAACAATGTGATCCAAATTCTTAAATATTATCCCATCACCCACAGGAGAAAAGAGATCGAGATGAGTTTTGTTGTTCTCATCAACTGATACCACAATATAGTACTTATTAGCGTTACTATCTCTAACCAAATATGTGTCCAGTATCCTGTTAAGGGGCAAATAAAGGGATAATCTATTCGTTATTTCTTTTTGTGAAAGTAAGGTAGCCTTATCTGCAAAAGAGATACTACTTAAGAAGAGCAAAAATATCAAACAGATTAAAGATAAAGAAACAAATCTCTTCACATTAAAACTCCCCGTTAGCATTAAATGATGATCTATTTTACTATAGATCTATATAATTCTATATAATGCAAAAAGCTGCCTGAAAGTCAAATTCAAGGCTATATTCTTTCAGGCAGCTTAAAAACCACAAAGTTAAGACAAACTACTAAATAAAACTTGCTCCTTTTCAAAGAATCTTTTACATAGTAAAGCAAAGTGTTTGTAAAAAGACTCTTCTAACTTAGTTGATATTTCTTTAAAAAACACAAAGGCCCAACTTAAAATGAACCTGTTAAAAAAGTTTTTTTCATAAAGGAGTGTACTGTCTTTATTTTTACTTTCTGAAGCAATTAAAATAGACATAAAAGCGCAAATTATAGAAATATGATCGCTTCTGTGAATGCTAGAAAAATCTATCCCATAATTAGCATATATAGTGTTCAGCTCTTCTGGCAAAGAGTAAAATTCGTTATTACTACGAAATTCTTTATAGCTAATATAGGCGCTTGCAAAGGGTGGAATAAAATAATTTGCCACAGGTATCACAAAAGACATTTCAAATATCTGATTTAACCTCGACATCTCTCTTTCATCTTCTAAAGCAAACGTTATATATTTCATGCACTTCTCAGAAATATCTTTATCTTCTAAATATTCTCCGAGAAAATTCCATAACTCCAAATTTGACAGTTTGCTGCAAAATTCTCTATCAGGATTTAGTATGAAGATATCAGAAATAATATTGTATATTGTCTTTCTTTCAAGGCTTAGAACATCAAGATTATCTATCAACTTTAGTTACACCTTCTCAATCTTTACAGGAGTATCATAATAAACCATACCGCCTGCTACATCGCTTTGAAGCACGGTTGTCCATCCATCTTCTGCAGCTATAGAAGGATCTAAAAGCATCAAGTGATTTGGATGAATGCCTACGTTTCTTGCAGGATCACCAACATATTTTTTACCGTCAATATACCATTCTCCAGATCCATAAAGCCACCTACCAAAGGCTTGAGAATATGTAACTACTCCTGGCCTAAGTGCGAATCTTATCCTAACTCTACAAATTATACCCTTGGGATATGCTGGTGAGATTAATTTTACTTTATCTCCGTTATCTAATTTTAATTTTTTTGCGTCAACCTCACTTATCTCAAGGAAGTTTCCAGGCAACAGCTCTAATAACCATGGGTCTGCAATGGTTCTAGACTTTGAATGTATAGGAACCTTGTAGGTAGAAAGCAAAAATGGATATTCTTTCCTTGAGTAAATTTCATATATAGGCTGTCCTTTCATATTCTTTGGCGGTTCAAGTCTCAAGCATCCATCAAATCGCTCGCCAGTAATAGCGTTGTGCGTTAGTGCAACTGTTTCATTGTAAAGTTGAACTACATTTTTGCTGTTACCAATTCTATGAGTTACCCACTCTGGTTCACCAAATGGAAGGTATGCAACGTCGTAATCCTCGTAACGTCCACCTCTAGCTAGGACATAAGCTGCCTTTTTCCATTCATTACCCTTCAAGGCATTTGGATATTTTTTCATATACTCTTCAATACTCTTCATATCATAGTCGTCTCCATCGGGAACAGGACCTTGTTTCACAATCTTGTTGCCATCAAGCTTTAACAAAGTCTTGTCATCCATTCCTATGTTTACCAACATCTTCAAATAATATTCTTCACGAACAGTCAGTTGAGAACCGTCCAAGAAGGCATTCTTGCCAAAACCTGGTAAACCAAGTTTTATCGCAAGATCTATCAAGAAGTTTTCCATTGTAATAGGTTTACCGTCTTTAGTTTTCTCAGTCATAGGCTCAATTACAGGCTGTCTTACAGAGATCCTTGAAGTAGGATATGTTGGGAATCCTGGCAGCATACCCCATGTTTCCAAATACGTTGCATCAGGAATTATGTAATCGGCATAGCTAGAGCTCTCAGCTATGACGATGTCACTTGCAATAAACAATGGCACTTTATTTAAATCTTTTATCATCCTTATCCACATCAACGACTCATCATCAGCTCCACTCATACCAGGCTGTGCCCATGCAGGGTTAGCCATATGTTGAAAAAGTATCTTGCACGGGTATGGATATTGGAAATAAATTCCACCCCATATCTCATGCCATATCCCAAAACCGAATGGGAACCATGGTCTCTCAGCAGGAAATGGATTACCACCATTTTCAGATCTTTTCTTGTATTCGCTCGTCTTCTCATAAAAACTGCCTTCTCTTGAAATCTTCACTCCTTTTGGAGGTACAAAATTTGGCCACTTAGTAAGATCATATGCGCCACTCATATAGTTTGCTGCAGGAGCTCCATTTATGTAGCCTCCTTTCCAGTCAATGTTCCCTATCAGAACGTTTAGAAGCATGATAGCCCTTGCATTATAATAACCGTTTGCGTGCATTGCTGCGCCCCTGTACATGTCTGCAACAGCCTTTCTCCCGTGTGATGTAAACTCATCCGCAAGTTTTATAAATGTCTCTTTGGAGATGCCACATTCCTTTTGATACTCGTCATAAGTGTGTGATGAAACCTCTTTCCACAGATACTGCATAGCCGTCATACACTGGACACCATTTACTGTCACAGGCTCAAGGGACAAAAATCCAGTAGGCCACAAATTGGCTCTCGTGCAATCAGAAGCTTTAGTTGGAGAGCCAGATTGTTTATCTATAACCATGCCCTTATCTAAAAACGCACCATAATTTGGATTGCTCTTATCAACTATAACCAGATAGCTTGAATTAGAAAAGTTTGGTTCTCCCTCTTTTATAGCTGCATCAAAATTAGGAATTTCCAAGTATTTTTCGTTATATCTTTTATTTTCTATAATCCATCTAATCATCCCCATTGCAAAAGCGCCGTCACCACCAGGTTTTATCGGTACAAAATCGGCATGTGCTATCTGATTGCCACCTGTTGGATCAATGTATACTACCTTTTTACCGCTTGATGTAGCCTCAGCAGATCTTCTTGCCAGGGTTTGCATTGGAAAATTAGCTTGATAGTAATTAGAACCAAAAACTAAAACCAACTCACAATTTGGCTGATCAGGCTTTAACATATTAGAGGGAACCACTGAATGGGTTGCCACATGATGCGTCAGCTCACAAACCGCAACGTGAGGAATGGCGTTTACAGACCCAAAAGCGTTTGCAAACCTGGTAATGAAATTATTTTGTCCTCCTTCAGCTCTACCCCAATAGGCCACAAACTGATTGGTTTTTGGGCCAAAATCAGGATATTTTTCATTTGCAGGCACAAATCTATTTTTACCATCGTTCCAGAGCTGTTTAAAGCCCTCTACAAATCTATTTTCCTCACCCGGTACATCCTTAAACAAATAACCACCATTATATATTTCATCGAGCAATTGTTCATAAGATATCGTTTTAAATTTTCTTGAGCCCCTTGGTCCAACTCTTTTCAGAGGTTTGTAAATCCTATAGGGATCGTAGACAGTCTGCCTGCCCGCCTGCCCTCTTGCACACAATGAATGCGAGCCGTTTGCATAAGGTTTAGACGTATCAAAGGTAGAACCTACATATGTAATAGCCTCTTTTGGCGAAACAGAATATCTAACTGGAGGCTCTGTATCATGGATATCATAAGGACTACCGTCTAATTTTAATATTGTACCCTTATACACCCTTGCCATCAAAGCACAATCACTGTGACACTGCTTACATGTTGAAAACTTTACTTCAACTCCTGGCCAATTTTCCACTCTACCCGGATAAATCAACTTACCATCATATCCAAAATATCTAGGCAGATTTTGCTGAGTCGCTCCAACTCCGACTCCAGCAACACAAACCCCAAAAGTCAAATACTTTAAAAAATCTCTTCTATTCATATTCATATTCAACCACCCTTAATTGTCTACTTGATTAGTTTGATTTTCTAAACTGCTCTTATTCGAATCTTCCCATCCAAACAGCCATCCAAGTATAAAAAATATTACTATTGATAAACACATCAAGCCAATTGAAGACAGTATTCCATCAAAACCTAACCATGGAAATTCAGGAATAATGGTACCCTGAGAAATCTTTGGTAGTAGCTGACCACCTATGACTGTATTAAATCTCATTGCGAAAACTCCAATCTGAATAAGTATTGAGATCAAAATCATCATAGGTTTAGATGTCCTTATAGGCCTAAATAACAACAAAATAAGCGGTATTATTAGACCAAGCAGTATTTGAACGACGAAATAACTAAAGAATAATACACCGCCAGGATTATAAACCAAAGTCCAACCCTGAAATACGTCTGCCACAGTATATGCCCTAAATGAATAAAGTTTATCAATAAAATCAAGAAAAAGATCAAATGAAATTGCAATTATCATAAATACCCCTAAGGCGTTTAGCGTTTCTTTGTTTACAACGTTTTTCTTAGAGTAATATGAATATCCAATAACATAAAGCAAGGTAACAAGAGCTGCACCAGAGACAATGGCAGAGGTTATAAACATAAGCATCATAACAGAACTTGTCCACAACGCCCTAGCCTTTATAGCCCCAAATACAAAACCAATATATCCGTGAAAAGCAAATGCAAGTGGAACGCCTATTGCAGAGATTATAAAAAGAGCTTTTTTATCTTTTAGCAGAGAATCTTTTGAAATACTATTATTTCCAAACGTCAAAAACCTTGCTATAGATCCCCTAATTCCTCCTAGTTTGGATTTCTCAATATTTTCAACCCTGTAATCGAAGTACATTTCAAAAAACATTAATATTATATACAGTGTCCAAATTATTATAAACACGCTCAGTGGAGAATATGGAAAGTGATCTCTAAAATAAAGTTCCAATGGCGCTTTTGATGGTTGCAAGGCATCTACTAATGGTGCAAAAGCAGCTATTAAAACCATAGCAAAGCTTGAAGTAGCAGCTAACTTTGCAACTGGCTCAAACTGTTTAAACCCAAATAGGTGGGCAAGAGAGTCAATTACAAATGCCCCAGCCATCAAGCCTGACAAAAATGGGTAAATAACTATTGGTAAACCCCAAATTGCAGTTTCTAAAAATTGTCCTTCTAGCATAACTCCCTCCTATTTTTCAAATTCTTTAAACGGGTTCTTGCGTTCTTCAATTTTTGGCAACTCAACTTTACCGCCAAGCTTTCTATAAGCCGTAGTATTAAAACCTATAGTGTACGTATATTCCATATAAACCTCATCCATACTTGTACTACCCTCAAGATTTCCGTTTAAATCAATATAAAAAACTTGAGGTTCTGTTCCCTGAGACATCTTTAACCTTGCGGTAGGATACTGGCTGATAAGCCTAGACACCTCGCTCTTAGGATCGTTTAAATCACCAAAGATTCTCGCCCTACCAACACAGCTAGTAACGCATGCAGGCTCAAGACCCGCATCAACTCTATGAACGCACAAAGTACACTTATCAGCAGTTTTTGTAACAGGATTAAAAAATCTCATATTATATGGACATGCCTGTATACAAGTACCGCATCCAATACACTTTTCATAATCCACTAAAACTATTCCGTCTTGTCTCTTAAAAGTAGCTTTTACAGGACAAGCCTCCACACAGGGGGGTTCATCACAATGATTGCATAGTCTTGGTAGCATAAATTTTTTTACATTAGGCTCATAGTTTCCATCATCTGTAACAACCATGCCGTTTGGGGAGCTTTCCATTGAACCAGTTTCCATTACCTGTACAACCGTCCTGAATACGCCTAATGGAACGTTGTTTTCACTCTTACAAGCAACTACACATGCCTGACAGCCCACGCACTTTCTCGTGTCAATTACCATTACCCAATGATGTTTTGGTTTCGTGCTAGGAATTTTGTTAAAATTATCATACCAAACAGGCAAATTATTTGGATTTAATAATTTGTTCCAATCATTCCAGCCATCCTTTTCATCGAGAACAGGATTTTCCCATCCCATCCATCTATGATTATTAATTGGACCGGTAGGTAGATCTACATTACTTTTTTGTTCAGCATCTGCTCTGTCTAATAAATTGAACATGCTCAAGGCAAAAAGGCCTCCTACACCCCATGCAATACTTTTGAAAAACCACGACATAAAGTTAGCTGATAGACTTTCTTGATTAGCTTCCTCGTTTTTTTCTTTTAACGAAGGATCACTGCGGTAGCTCACATAAACACCTCCCAAAAATGAAAAATAATAAAAAAATTATTATAGTTATTATATAAGAAATTACCATTAATTAATTAATATATATAATTAGTAAAATTTATATATAAATTCAATATTATTTATATTATTAGCAACTTATAATTTTTATTAGCAACGGTATTGAATTGACAAATAATTTTTTGTAATCCTTCTTATACTTTTAAATAAGTACTTATCCCTACATAAAGCTTATTTATTCCTGACTTTTAAGGATCTATTGCCAGCTATAGAATTGAAGCATATAAAGAACTTGGGAGGGATCAAGATGGAAAAGACAATTTTGGTGGCTATTAGGGACAGTATATCTGATAGGAGCGTTTTAAATATGGCTATAGATATGGCTAAAAATGAAGGAGCAAGGCTTGTAATTTGTCACGTTATAAACAGATCTGAAGATCTTGGAGTTTTTAACCCAATGGCTGAAGCTCAGTTGGTATACAAGGCTGAGAGAATGCTTGAAGAAGCAGTTGAAATAGCAAAGAGAAATGGAGTAGATGCGATAAAGGTTGTAAAGGTAGGCAAACCTTCAGAAAGAATATCAGAACTTGCAAAGCACTTGCACGCCTCAAACATAGTACTTGGAAATAGAAAGCTAAAGGGCTTAAGACAATGGCTGTTTTCAGAATTTAGCACAGGTTTTAATTTGCAAAATGCAACTTTGGTACCTGTTGAGAAATAAAAACTACCCAATTACTATTATAGTAACTGGGTAGTTTTAGATATTATATTATTATGCTAATATTTCATTTTTTATAGCATCTATTCCCAATCTTTCTACAAATCTTGCAACTCTTTCACTCATGCCGTATCTACCTTCTATTCTATAGTCGCCTTTTTCTTTGTAAAGCTTTAGGAATTTTTTGATGATATCCAAAACTTGTTCATCGCTAAGTTCGTCTGCAACAATATCTCCAATTCTAGGCTTTCTGCCAGAATTGCCGCCAATTACCAAAACCCAACCCTTACCTCCAGAAAAGACGCCTATGTCTCTTACAAACGCCTCGCCACAATTTAGAGTGCATCCTGAGACGCCAATTTTTAATTTTGCAGGAACCTTTTCAAAGTAAACAAGGTCTTCTATCTTCTTCCCTAAACTGAGACTGTCAAGAGTTCCATATTTGCAAGTAGTATTTCCAACACAAGCCTGAACGTAGTGAAGTGAAGGTTCAACGTTAAAGCCCATATCCCTTGTTAATTCTTCAATTATCCTGTTTACGTCTTCTGGTCTAATCCCAATCAAAAAAAACCTTTGACCTGTCAAGATCTTCAATTGGCGAACGTTATATTTCCTTGCAATTTTAGCAATCTCTTCCAAATATTCTGGAGTAACTAAACCAGTCGTAGACTTCAACTTTATTCCATAACTTCCGTCCCTTTGTTCTATTGCTCTTGGATGTATCTGTTCCATAATATCCTCCTAGCTAAATATAATACAGGCCAAAAATTCTATATCTACATCGCCTGTATTTTTTAGTGCGTGACT
Organism: Thermodesulfobium sp.; assembly: GCF_053498235.1. Lineage (NCBI taxonomy): Bacteria > Pseudomonadati > Thermodesulfobiota > Thermodesulfobiia > Thermodesulfobiales > Thermodesulfobiaceae > Thermodesulfobium > Thermodesulfobium sp. The sequence continues at coordinate 17,273 of NZ_JBRCUV010000011.1, read as the reverse complement.
CTCTCCATCATAAGTAATTAAGACGTCACCCTTCGAAACCTTGGTCTCCTTACCGTTGTCTACAAAGATCCCTTCACCATTCAAGATATAATATATTTCGAAGTCTTTGTTATGCGTGTGTAGACCTATAGAAGAACCTGGTTTCAAATAATTGTGCGCAAACATCCTACCCTTTCCCTTAAATTCCTCAGGAGTCAAAAGATGAATGCTTTCAAGCTCCCCTTTGCCGCCTAGAGGATCAAGTCGCTTTATTCTTTCTAAACTATCAAACTTTTTAACCATAATATTCCCTCCAATAATAAATTAACTTATTTCTTTATAAATCCAAGCAAAGAATCATGAGCCTTTAAAATTATCTAAAGTGAACCTTGTAATAGTAGTATTCGTAGAACAAGCTTAACAAACCTACAATAAAAACAGAAAACACTACAAGAACAAAGCCCAAATCATATTTCGTTATGTTTAAAAAAGGAGGGTTAAATAACATATCAAAGAGTCCTATTAGACCAACCACAAAAAATGCGCTTCCTCCAATAATCAAAGTTCTTGCAGCAGTCCTCTGTGCTACAAAACGAGCAATTTCAATGGGAAAACCCATTTTTGTAGTAATAAATCCAAAGAAAGCACCCAGTACTATCTGAGTTACCATAGTACCGATACCAAAAAATGCGCCTGGAACCCAGCCTAAAAGATGACTAGGCATTGCAGGAGCTAATACAGTGTATAGTACCAATGCAAACGCTCCAAATCCCCATCCTGCAATAAAACCGTGTAACAGCGCAAATTTCACAGACAACTTGTGATCTCCATCTATCTTACCCACTAGCGCCATTCTATGGTGATCGCTGTCAATCTTACCAAAGTGAATATGAAATACGTTTTTGGTTTTGAAGACGTAAAAGCCACCAAATACCATAGCAAGGCCAACCAATAAATACGTTCCGTATTCAAATAGGTCAGAGGATGTTAAGGGAAAAAGTGCAAGATTTGCTAGTTCGCTTGCCAAGGCTCTTTGGAGAGTAAAGGCAAGAGAAAAGGCAAAACCTATAATAAGTCCCCTTTTAGCCGAATAACTGCCAACTGCATAGCTAAAGGTAATTGGCCATGTGTGTTCGTCTGGGGTATAACCGTGGATTACCCCTAACAAGAAAGAGAAGAAAACTATCATAGGTAGAGTAAGATGTAAATGGCTATGAAGCAAGAAATCAACAATATTCATACAAAACACCTCACTTCCACTAAAATAAAGTTCAGTGGAGAAAAAATAGTCTTATTTATATATAATATTATAATCTAAAAATACTATAATAAAACCCCACAGCATCAAAGATATCTGCGGGATTTTATTATAAAAGCTGTAAAAAGATTATTTATTTATTACGATATTGTCTTGCTTTTTCAAGGAATCTATGTATGCTTGGACTGCCTCTTGTTCCTTCTGGTTAATAAGGTACTGTTTAACATAATCCTTAACCTTATCTATGGGAATTAGATTGCCACTCTTATCCTTAAACTTATCGGAATTCTGATTGTAAAAATTTGTAACATCGGCATCAGTTACATCAAAATTTTGACCTGCGAAATGCTTTTGTAAAAGAAAATTAATTAGGATGTTATTCTTCGCTTCATTAATTGCTTCAATCACCTTAGGATCATTTTCTAAGCCTTCTTTTTTTGCCTCATCCAAAAGAACAAGGTTATCTATCAAACGATTTAAGATCTCCTTCTTAATAAGATCTGGATTGCTCTTGTCCACATTAGGGGGTAAATTGTTATAAATTTCATCCACCTGGCTCTGAGTAATATTTGTTCCGTTAACACTAGCTAGAACCTTATCATCGGCAAAGCTTGGTTTTGCCATGACTACAAACAACAACAGGACAACCAAAAGAAAAATACGTTTCATCAAAAAACCTCCAGATATTTAATTTCCTCAACTTTACTTTATGACTATTTAGCCACGATGTCAATAGTTATTTAAGCTAAAACACAAACCAATGTTTAGTTTTATTACAGACTGAACATATAGAAAGCATCACTGGAACCTCTACCAGAACACCAACTACAGTAGCAAGAGTAGCTCCAGATTGCAAACCAAACAAAGAAATAGTAACAGCTACAGCTAATTCAAAAAAGTTACTTGCTCCTATTAGGGCTGCAGGGGATGCTATATTGTGAGGAATTTTTAGAATTCTCGCAAGATTATATGTAAGCATAGAGTTAAAATAAACCTGAATAATTATAGGTATTGCAATGAGTATTATCACAAACCAATTTTTCAAAATCATATCTCCTTGAAAAGAAAATATGATGATAAGCGTTGCAAGTAAAGCTAAAATTGTTACTGGTTTAAAAAAACTAAGATATTTTGAATAAAACCAATCTTCTCCAAACGATCCTATTAAAATCTTTCTTGAAATATATCCTGCCATTAGAGGGATAACAATATATAGTAAAACAGATACTATCAGAACATCGCCAGGAACTATTATGTTTGACACGCCAAGGAGAAACATTACAATTGGTGCAAACAAAACTAACATCAAAAGATCGTTTACGGCAACTTGAACCAATGTATATGCGGGATCCCCATCCGTAAGATAGCTCCATACAAAAACCATTGCAGTACAGGGCGCAGCAGCTAAAATTATTGTACCCGCCAAAAATTCATTAGCCATTATCGGACCAATGAAACCTATAAAGATATGCTTAAAAAATAGCCAACCAAAAAATGCCATTGAAAAAGGTTTTATCATCCAGTTTACAAATAATGTCAATAAAAGACCTTTTGGTTTATTGCCTATCTTCATTACTGCAGAAAAGTCGATTTTCAGCATCATAGGATATATCATAAGCCAAATTAATACGGCAATAGGCAAATTTACATGGCTAATTTCAAGCTCGCTTAACCTACCGAATAACCCAGGAAAGGCCTTACCAAGCAAAATACCTACTAAAATGCAAGCAAATACCCAAAGTGTAAGATATTTTTCAAAAAAGTCCATTCTTTTTTCTGCCACTTAAAACCCTCCTTAAATTCAAAAGTATACTAAATTTATTTAGTATACATATAATATCATTTTATTATAATTTAATCAAGTATTGATAAAATATTGTGCATTACACTAAAAATGTTGAAATAGCAAATTATTGGGGATTGATCTTTTAATTAACCAAAAAGAATATCTAAAAAGAAATTCTCATATTTTGTTATTTATGATAATCAGAAAGTGAAGTTTTAAGAGAGGCATTCAGAAAAAAAATGGTTGCGGGGGGAGGATTTGAACCTCCGACCTTCGGGTTATGAGCCCGACGAGCTTCCAAACTGCTCTACCCCGCGTCAACACATAATAAATTTAGCACAAAAAATTAAAATTTGCAAGTCTTTATAAACTTAATTTTAGAGATAATATTCCATAAGAGATTGAACAAAACTGAAAGAATAAATCTATTTTTAATTTATAAAAAGTTAAGTCTATCACAAAAATTTTCAATTGACTTATAACTTCAATAAGTCAATCTTATGTAAAGAATTAACCTACAAAATATATAATTTTTAGTATATAAAAAATTTCCAAAGAAGGGGGAAAAATTATTATGGAAAGGGTCTTAGAAAACAAAAATAGTTACCTGTATCTAGTGCTTATCGCTGCTTGGTTGGGATGGGTTTTTGACGGTATGGACGCTATGCTTTATAACATCGTAATGTATCCAGCAATTCACGACCTATTAGGTGCGGGCGCCACAAAAGCGCAAATTGGATATTACGGGGGTTTAGTCATGTCCTGCACACTTTTGGGCGCTGCATTAGGAGGAATTTTGTTTGGCATACTTGCTGACTACATAGGAAGGGTAAAAGTACTATTACTAACAATACTCACCTACTCTCTTATGACCGGTCTTTCAGGGTTTGCACATAGTTGGCAGGAGTTAGCAGTTTACAGAGGGCTTACAGGGTTTGGAATTGGTGGAGAATGGGCTGTTGGTGCGGTTTTACTTGCAGAAACGTGGCCAGATTTGAGAAGAACATTTGCAGGCAGTTTTATGCAAATGGGTTGGCCAGTTGGTTTCTTTCTTGCTGCAGCTATAAATTTTTTGGTAGGAATGCATGGATGGCGTGTTGTCTTTTTTGTAGGCGCTTTTCCAGCTCTTTTAACAGTGATTTTAAGAGCTCAACTTAAGGAACCAGAAAAGTGGATAAAGGATCATGCAAGAAGGTGCGAATTGAAATTAACTAATAATTATGAAACGGAAGAAGACAAAGAATACTGTCATTTTACTTTCAGACTTCTTTTTAGCAAAAAATATATTAAAAATACTTTAATAGGCTTTCTTCTTTCTGCAGTTGCCCTTTTTGGTGTATGGGGCGCAACTTATTGGATACCAGCAATAGTAGAAACCCTTGCAAAATCTGCAGGAGTTCCTGAGGGCGCGATACACGGCAGAATATTTCTTGCTATTACCCTCCTAAATATTGGTGCTATAATCGGAGCTCTATCTTTTTGGCCCATTGCAAACAAATTTGGAAGAAAGGGTGCCTTTTTGCTCTACTTTCTTACAGGTATTATATTAATACCGCCAATATATATAAATGCAAGGGATTTTAATCTATTTCTCATGCTTGTTCCTATTATCGGCTTTATCGGCAACGGTGTATTTTCTGGTTTCCCAATATATCTGCCTGAACTATTTCCTACCAAGATAAGAGCTACTGCCCAAACAACTTGCTACAACGGGGCAAGACTGGTAACAATACTTAGCCCATTCTTCACCGGATTACTTATTGGTTTTTATCATGGAAACTTCTCTTACGCAGCAGCTACAATAATGAGCGTATACATAATAGGTATAATAACGCTTCTGTTTGCTCCAGAAACCAAGGGGAAGAGTCTGCCTGAATGAGATTACCTACCGTATTTCTCATTACATCTTCTCAAACAATTAGAAAGTTCTAATTGACAATCGCTTTTGCAGCTTTCGCGCTCGTCAATGGGCGCAAAGCTGCAAATCGTCCTACAGTTCCAGTGAAGATGACAACCCATCATACATCTGTCATATTCGCTTCTTGTAAGTGTAAAAAATTCATTAGCTGAATTTCTTACGGCATTAATCTGATACAAGAAAAGGGCAATTACAATTGATAAAAGAAATACAAGTATATACAATAATATATTTGACTTCAAAGTATTTAGCCCCCTTAATTCTTTGCACTATAAGATTTTAGCACGTGTTTGACAGCTCTAATGAGAAGAGAGGTTGTAAATTTTTGTCCATATAGAGATGAAATAATAGCTAATGCAAAAGAAAAATCAGGAATAGAAGTAATCGTCGGAACGCACGAATATGCACTTCCACAAATCTTTAAAAGCTAAAAGCTTATAACTACCCCTGATTCACATACACCATCAAACAAATTTCTTAAACAAACGCCTTATCAATGATGTAATTTTATTGGACCTGGTTTCTTTTTTCTCAACATCCGAACGCCTAACTTTATTAAACATTACATCAATAATTTTTGACAAAAGTCCAATTTTAAATTTGTAGTCGTTTAATTTATTTAAATATCTTTTTGAAGAATAAAGCAATTCGTAAAAGAAACCAATAATATTGTCAATTTTTTTTAAAATTGAGTTTGAACTCTCGGATAAATCCTCAAAAGACCCTTTAAGTTCAGGATATAATTCATCAGAAAACTTCCTAAAAGATGCAATGGTATCCCTTGTTTCAACCAAAACCTGATCAAGCGTTATGACTGATTTTTTCAATTCTTTAATCAAGCTCACGACGTTAAATATCCACCAGCCGATAAGCCCTACAAGTATTGCTGCAAGTAAAAAGATAAGAAATTCGAATAAACTCATCATTCAACCTTGTGGGATGTTTCCGAATTAGGTGCCGATGTTTCCGATGAACTTTGCTCTTGGCTGCTTTGACTTGCCTCAGAAGAAGTTTTACCCTCTTCTCCCAAAAATTCGCTATAATCCTCATCAATTTCAGTGCTTATGACCTCTTCTGCCTCTCTAGCACTTTTAAGAATATCGTTTATCGAATCTATCTTTTCTTGTATTACTTGTTTTGCCTTTTTAGCCCACTGTTCAGAAAGCCCAGAAAGATCTGACAACACGTCCTCTGCCTCATCTCTTAGTTTTGTTAGCTCATCTACAACGTATGCCCTTGTCTCTTCTCCTGATTTTGGTGCAACAAGAAGCCCAGCCAAAGTTCCAACTAAGGCGCCCAAAACCATTCCCAGGGAAAAACTAACTAAATTATCAGAATTTTTCACTTTATATCCTCCTTTTCATATTTTATAGTTATATATTATAATTCATTATTATGAAACATATAAGAGCGATAATTGCACTTTTATATATGATAATTAGCACTCTTTTAGTGATAGCATACGCTATATACCTGCATAGGTATCCAGAAGTAAAGAGGGTATCAAAGGCAATTGCAGTACCAAAATATTGGTTTTGGCCTCTTTTTTTTATCCTTGGAATAAAGGTAAAACTAGTAACAAAGGACAAGATCCCTCCTCCTCCTGTATTATTTTTTGCAACACATAGGGGAAACTTGGATATCCCACTTTTATCATACTCTCTTCCCGGAGGCGTAACTTATCTCTCAAAAGAGGAACTTTTTTCTGTTCCAATATTAAACATCATTCTTCACACAATAGCTTCAATACCGATAAAGAGAGAGGATGCAAAAAATGCCTTAGAGTCATTAAAAGAAACCTCAAAATTGCTAAAGAACAATGTAAACGTAGTAATTTTCCCTGAAGGGACAAGGAGCGTAGACGGTAAGATTGGGACTATTAAAAGGGGGGGGATAATTCTTGCAAAAAGCTCAAACATCCCAATTGTACCCGTAATTATAAAAGATGGCTTTAAAATTTATCCAAAAAAGAGCATTTTTCCAAATTCTGGCACTGTTGAGATAATCGTTGAAAAGCCGATCTTGCCTGAAAACTATACATCAAAGGAGCTTGCCAAAATTATCAGCCAAACCTATAGATCATACATTGATGGATAGATAGTGATATCATAAGCTAGTATGCCTTCCTAAAATATAGACATAATTATCAAAGGAGGAATCATAAATGAAAGTAAAAGACATTATGACTACTGATGTCCTGGTAGTAGGAGATTCTGCTAACGTATCAGATGCCATAGAGTTTATGAAAGAAAAAAGAGTCAGATCGCTAATCGTCGAAAGGCATAGTGATAAGGATAGTTATGGAATAGTAACGACAAGCGATATTGTTTTTAAGACTGTTGGTAAGAAAACAAACTTAAAATTAGTAAAAATTAAAGAAATTATGACTAAACCAGTTGTCTATATAGGCCCAGACTCAAGTATTGAAGAAGCTGCTGATGTTATGGCAAATTTTAAAATTACACATCTCCCTGTCATAGACAAAAATCAATTAGTTGGGATAATTTCTAATATAGATATACTATACAATATATAAATATAATAATATAATAATTTACATTAAACCACTTGTTTTATTCTTTTAGGTTCAAAGTTCCTAAAAATAAAGCCAAATATAATCCCTACAGAAAAACCTGTAAGATGCGCAAAGAAAGCTACGTTTGATGTCTGAACAAAAAGTCCAAAAAGAGCTGAAAGGTATTGACTAATGAACCATATAATAAGCCATACAAAAGCAGGCAAAGAAAATATAAAAGGAAAGATCCCCAACAGCAAAAAAGTCCTTATTTGTGCGCGTGGAAAAAAAATAAAATAAGCGCCTAAGACGCCCGAAATAGAACCAGATGCTCCAATTATTGCTGAATTAGAACTTACAGCAGCTGCTTGCCCTAGAGCTGCCAAAGCCCCGCATAAGAGATAAAAGAGCAAGAACTTAACGTGTCCCATCTTGTCCTCAACGTTGTTGCCAAAAACGTGTAAAAACCACATATTTCCAAAAATATGCAATAAATTTGCATGAAGAAATTGGTAGGTAATCAAATTTATGCATAAGGAATCACTAGACAAGTTATATGAAAAAAGGCTACTTAGCTGATGATTGCTTAGATTATCTAAAACAAAAACTATACAATTAATCATTATCAAAAGATAGGTGATCCATGGAAAGGACCACGAATAGACATTATCCCAAAGAGGAAACATTTACGGCCTCCAAATTTATCCTAATCAAAAGGGACGTATTGAATATGGCGATCTTTAATTACAAAAAATCCAAAATCCCTAAATGATACTTTGGTTTCAGCAGAACTATCAACTCTATGAAGTTTGTAAATAAAAGATTTTATAACTCTATCCACCAAACTTCTAGGAAGATTTTCTTTAAGAGATACAAGGTTAATAAGATCGGATCTTAAAAGCTCTATATCCAGATCAAACTCGTCAAAGGTGTCGACAAAAAAGATTTTAGGCCTTCCTTCAAAATTTTGTTGTAGATAAAACGTGCCAAGTCCCTTAATTCTGACTCGCTTTCCAAGTAAGACCTGGTTTTTTATTGAAATCAAAAAGGTATTTATTATTCTTCTTACCTTTGAAATGCCTATTTCTTCTTCGTTTGATATATCTTTTACAAGGTCTCTTTCTCTTATCTCTAACAAATTAAAGACCTCCTTACGACCTATTCGACACCTTTAATCATATTACTTTATCACCTTTTTTAAATCACCAAAAGTTCTTTATAACTTCTGAACACAGCTCAAACTGATTAAGGGTATAAAAATGAAAAAACATCACTCCCTCTTTAATTAATTCAGAGCACTGTTTTATCGCCCAATCTATTCCAGCCTTTTTCATATCCTCACTAGAAGATACTTTTGACATAATATCTTCTAATTTTTTAGGTATTGTAACCTTACAAAATCTAGCAAATTCTTTTATCCTTTCAAAATTTCCTATAGGAATAATACCCGGAACAAGCGTGATGTCAACTCCCCTTTTAATAACAAGGTCTCTGTATCTTAAAAAATACTCGTTGTCAAAAAACATCTGACTTATTGCAAAGTCAGCAATTTTAAACTTTTCGATGCAATGTTCGAAGTCCTCTTCAAAACTCCTTGCCTGAGAATGCCCCTCAGGATAAAAGGCTACTCCTATCGAAAAATGATCAAAATATTCCCTCACATATTTAACTAAATCGATAGCATGTTTAAATTCCCCTTTACTAATATCAAAATTTTCAACATTTTTTGGTGGATCCCCTCTTAAAGCCAATATATTAAATACCTTTAATTCGTCATATTTTTTTATTAAAGAGTTAATAGAACTCTTGGTAGCTCCTATACAAGTCAAATGTGGCATAACTGCAAAGATATCTAGTGAATTAATAAATTCTACAATTTCAAATGTCTTATCCTGTGTTGTGCCTCCAGCACCATAGGTTATTGAGGCATAAAGCGGTTTAAGATCTACATATTTTTTGATTGTTTCCTTAAATTTTTTTTCCTGTTCTACCTCCTTAGGAGGAAAAAATTCAAGAGAAAAACCTGTTTTCTCGCTCTTATACCTTTCCTTTATCCTCAAAGTCACTCATCCTTTCTCGGCAAAGACTATTACTAAAATAGTTAGATTTTATCATATAAAGATAACTTTTTAAATTTTATATTAATTTTATATCGCTATTATACAGGAACTATACACGAGCAAGGATGCTATGAAGAACGTCCGCGAGCAAGGATGCTCGCGATACTATACTCCACGAGCAAGATGCTATGAAGAACTTCCGCGAGCAAGGATGCTCGCGATACTATATTCCGCGAGCAAGGATGCTCGTGGTACTATACTCCGCGAGCAAGATGCTCAGGGTACTATGAAAAACTTCCTCAAGAACGTTTATAAAAAAGTTTTTTCCATATGAGTTAAGAAAAAACATAGATATAGAATCTTCTTAAACTAATAGACAACGAAAAATTATCAAAAGAGTATAAGAAATATCAATTGGATCTATCTTTTGAATGCAACTTTAATGGAAATAAGTCTATGTTATACATAATATTTGAACACAAGTCAGATTTAGACAGATTTGTTTTTTTAAGAACTTTTCAATTGAAGACATAGTCTCTATACTGAACTATATTGCTATAAATTATGGATTAGAAAGAACAAACCAGATAATATCAGAAGTTGGAGGTGATAAAGAGATGATTATGACCTTAACCAAGAAATGGATGATGGAAGGTGAAAAGATAGGAAGAAAAGAAGGTGAAAAAATAGGAAAATTGCTTAGTGCTCAGGAAATGGTAATAAATGCTATTGAAGCAAAATTTGATACAGTTCCAGAAGATATTGAAAATAGGGTTAAGAGTATTTCTGATATAAAAAGGCTAAAAAAATATTAAAGGCAATGTTTAAGATAAAAAATATAGAAGAACTCGAAGATCTATTGTAATATAACTATTCGCGAGCAAGATGCTCGTGGTACTATATTCCACGAGCAAGGATGCTCGCGATACTATATTCCACGAGCAAGGATGCTCGTGGTACTATAGGATGCTCGTGATACTGTATAGTATATTTATATGCTATAATAATTTTAGTTAATAAAATTTCGAGGAGGAATTATCTTGAATCAGATAACAAAGGATTCCAATCTTTTAGAAGTAGTAAAGGAATTTCCCGAAACAATTCCAGTATTTATGTCATTCGGATTAGGCTGCATTGGTTGTGCAGTTGCGAAATACGAAACAATTGAGCAAGGAGCCAATGGCCATGGCATAAACGCAGATGCACTTGTAGAGGAGTTAAATAAAACTATCAGTAAGAGGGTCTCAAAATAAATCCTTTTTGACCTTTTTGAGGGGCAAGGTTATCCTTGCCCCTTTTTTATAATCCTAGCTCTTTTGCATATTTAAGCATTCCAGCGTGTGAAATTTCAGCGAATTCTTCGAGTTCAAGAGGTAAGTATTTACAAATTAATATCTTTTCTCTGCTTGCACCCCTTGCAAAGCCTTTTTCGTTAAACCTTCTACAGATAAAATCGGCATTGATAGAACTTAATTTTTTATCTGGATGAATCAGAGCGCTTGCTACAATTAGACCGCTTATTGCATCTGAACAAACGATAGCAGCTTCATCAAATGATTCTATATCTTCTAGCTTATCTTTTCTGTGAGCTAAAACTATATTACAGATATCTTCTTCAAACCCATTTTCTTTGAGGATCTTTGCGCCAACTATCGCATGATTTTTAGGATCCTTTTCAGTAATCTCATAGTCAATATCGTGCATAAGACCTGCAGTTCTATATAAATCTACATCTTTACCAAATCTCAAAGCAATAGCCTCCATTATGGACTCTACCGCAATGGAGTGCTTAATCATATAATCCTTTTTAAGATATTTCTTTAAAAGTTCAATATTTTTATCTCGGGAGTTCATTTGTCAAGCTCCGGATACAAAGGGAATTGCATACACAGATCCGATACCCTCTTTTTCAACTCTTCTAACTTTTGTTCGTTATCCCTAAAATCAATAGCATCCGACATTATATTACCAATTTCTACCATCTGTTCCTCTTTCATTCCTCTAGTGGTTAAAGCAGGGGTACCTATTCTAATACCACTTGCCTTCCAAGGAGGTTCAGGATCAAATGGTATGCTATTTTTATTAACAGTAATACCAATCTTTGCAAAAAGAGCCTCTGCATCCTTTCCTGAAATATTTGAAGCCCTCATGTCAATCAGTATAAGATGATTGTCAGTGCCACCACTTACCAATCTCAATCCTCTTGAACTCAAGGTTTTGGCTAAAGCCTTTGCATTTTTCACTATCTGTTCGCCATATTTTTTAAAACCTGGATTCATAGCCTCTTTAAAAGCTACTGCCTTTGCAGCAATTATGTGCATTAAAGGACCGCCTTGATTACCAGGGAAAACTGATTTGTCAATCTTATCTTTAAATTCTTCTTTACAAAGAATAAATCCCGATCTTGGCCCTCTCAAGGTCTTATGTGTCGTAGATGTCACAACATCTGCATAAGGTACTGGAGAAGGATGAAAACCAGTTGCAACCAATCCAGCAATGTGTGCCATATCCACCATAAGAAATGCCCCTACTTCTTTTGCTATTTGAGAAAACTTCTCGAAATCGATAATTCGAGGGTATGCGCTTGCACCAGCGACAATAAGTTTTGGTTTGTTTTTCCTTGCTAAATCTAAGACTTCATCATAATCAATAGTCTCAGTATCTTTTCTTACTCCATAGTGAATTACGTTAAACCACTTCCCAGATACCGTTACAGCGCTCCCGTGCGAGAGGTGTCCTCCTTGATCCAACCTCATGCCCATATATGTATCACCAGGATTTAAAAGAGCAAAATAAACTGCTAGATTTGCCTGAGTTCCAGAATGCGGCTGAACGTTTGCATGTTCAGCACCAAAGAGTTTCTTTACCCTCTCTCTTGCCAGCTCCTCAACAACATCCACACACTCACAACCGCCATAATATCTTTTTCCAGGAAGGCCTTCTGCGTATTTGTTTGTCAAAACAGTGCCCATTGCCTCAAGAACTGCAATCGAAGTAAAGTTTTCTGAAGCAATTAACTCCAAGCCATTTCTTTGTCTTGCTACCTCACACATTACCGCCTTGAAAACTTCTTCATCTGTCATCCTTAAAAAATTAAGCAACGTTAAAACCTCCCATTAAAGAAAATTAATTTTCCAAAACCTTTTTTAAAAGGCTTTCCTTTATAACTCCCTCTCTTAAAATCTCAAATCCCTTATCCAGCTTTAAAACTGTAGAAGGAGCGTAGTAGATAAGTTCACCTACCGAACAAAAATCTACATTTTCCAACACGTCTTTATCAATCTCATCGAAAGTTAATGGATTGATTTTACCACTAATATTTGCGCTTGTCCCTATGATAGGGAAATTAACCTCTTCAAAAATCTTCATTATTACAGGATGAGAAACAATTCTAATAGCTATAAAATCATCATGTAAAATCTTTTCAGAGAGGTTAAAATTAAATGTAAGTCTTGAAACTACGGTTAAAGGGCCAGGCCAAAAGGTGTACGCGAGCTTTAAGAACATTTTTAGATTAAGGTATTTAAGGTTAGCGTTCTTCAACAACCAGTCCAAAGAGGGGACAAAAATTGGAAAGCTTTTCTCTGGCATTCTTTTTTTTACATTAAAGATGCGCATAGCTACTTCCTCAGACCTTGCGTCCCCAGTAAGCGCAAAAAGGGTATCAGTAGGAACTACGCCAATTTTTTGATTTTTAATTTGCTCGGAAACAAAAGCGATACTCTGGTGATTTTCTGTCAAATTTAAGCCATCCATTTTATGTCTGTGGCAAAGGCAAAAAAGGTATCAGGTTTATTTACCTCGCCAAATATCTTTTCAGCTAGATTTTTTGCCTCTTCAAGCTTAGAATCGTCCAAGACAAAGAACAAAAACGTTTTTTCTTTGACCTCATCTGCAGACATAATCTTTTCAATAGACTGAAAAAGTGACTCCTCTGAAAGAAGCGTTGACCTTCCAAAACCACTACAATCAAAAAGGGTAAAGCCAGAAACGCCCATTTTCACAATTTCTTGCAAGAAATCAGGCAAGAGATCTTTATTATCAATAACCATAAACATGGCAACTTTACTCAAATTTACCCTCCATTTATCCTGGTTTAATTAATTATAACCTCATTGTGTTCTGTATACAGCCCTTAACAATATGGGCGTTACTACAGTAGTAAGTATTGCAACAACAATTAGCACAGAAAAAATTGGCCTAGAGAGAACAGAGCTTGTTAGCCCAATAGTTGCAACTATTATAGCTACTTCTCCTCTTGAGATCATGCCTATACCTACTCTTAAGGAGTCCATAAAACCAAATCTAGTGATAAATGCACCAAAACCGCAGCCAATTATCTTTGTTAAAACCGCAATCAAGAATATTATCAAGGCATAAAAGTACAATGTCGTTTCTAGCCCACCCCTTTCAACATACAAGCCAACACTAAAAAAGAATAACGGTGCAAAAATTGAATAGGTTAGCGTGCTCATCCTATCAGAAATTCTCTCATTATATTCTGTAAGTGATACCATAGCGCCAAGTAAATACGATCCCGTAATGGCAGCAAGCGAACCAAAAACCTCAGCAGACCATGAGTATATAATTATTAGAACAATTGTGCCAGCAATCAAAGGCCTTGAAACCTTTAATTTTGAGAAAAAACTTAAATAGCTCTTAAGAAAAAGCTTAGCTAAGATTATGGCTACAAATAAGTAGCCAAAAATTCTGAAGAGCAAAGAGAAAGTATTTCCCCTTCCAAGTTCAAATGCTATTACCAGAGACAAAATAACAATACCAAAGACATCATCTATAATAGCAGCACCCAATATAGTCATACCAACCTTGCTTCTTAGTTTTCCAAGTTCCATCAATGTCTGAGCAGAAATGCTAACAGAAGTAGCTGTCAAGACTGCCCCAACAAATAAAGATTCTGACATGCCTAAACCTGAATATAATGAGAAAACAGTCCCTAAAAAAAGAGGCAATATCACCCCAAAGCTTGCAGAAGAGAATGCAGCTAACCCAACCCTTTTCAATTCTTTTAAATCTGTTTGTAACCCAGCAAGAAACATCAAAAAGATTACCCCAATTTCAGAAAATAAAGCTATAAATTCATTCATATGAATAATATTTAGTATTGCAGGACCAAATATAAGCCCTGCCAAAAGTTCACCAAACACTGCGGGTTGGCCAAATTTCGCGCTTATATTCCCGGATAGCTTTGATAAAAAGAGTATAAAGGCAAATACTGGGAGAAAATTTAAAACAGCTTCTCTTTCCAAACAAACCTCCATTTGCAGAGAAAATTCTCGTAAACCATATTGCCAACGAAATAAAATAGATAGCAGAAAACTAGAACTGTTCTAAAGTCAAAGAAATACATCTCTCCAATATATTTAAACACAAGATAGGTAAATATAGAAAAAAACATATCCCCAAAAAGGATACCAATAAAAAATGAGATAATTGAAAATGCTACGTATAGATATTGATAATAGGCACCAGTAATGTTCATTACAAAATCAGAAAACATCTCTATATAACCATAATGTGCTATATAGCCAAAAAGTACGCAAAGAAGCAAAAAATAAAATATTCCGCTATTTAAAGAATACATATCTATCTTTACAGAGTTTATGTCAATTTTGTACTTTAAAAAGCCTATAATTACAAAAATTAAGGCTGCTGTGCCTATGACCTGGTCCATGTACGTATATACAATAGAAAGGACTGAAAAAAGAAACATATAAAACAAAAATTCTCTCTCTTTTAAAATTCTTAATATATCTCTTCTTTGATTCTTTAAAAGATAGATTAGATAGAAAACTAAACTTGCAACAATCAAAGGGTAGAAGAATTGCAAATATGAAAGGTAATTTACGCCAGATACACAAAAAAAATACAATATTGGAATAGATGAAAATGGAAAAAACCATTTTGAAAATAAACTTGCTATTCCACTCTCAGAACTCCCCATATTCACAAATATTCTCGCAAAGAAAAGGACATTTTCTTTACCATTTGCTATGTGTTCGATAAAAGCCCTGACAAAAGGCAAGGCTAAAAGTGCCAATAAGAAATTTAGATCAAATAGATAATAAATAGGCAATACTTGATAACTTCGTGTAGCAAGAATCAAACTAACAACCAGAGCAAGGGAGAGAAAAGGCCTTAGTTTTAATCTAGAGATAAAAAGTAGCGCTATATTTATATAAAATAAAGTTAAAAATATCTGCTGCATCTATTCTCCTATTGTTTTTTAGAACTAAAAGCTATTCTAACACAAATTTTAAAAAGCTAAGTCAGGCTGATAGAAAGTAAATATTGTACACTTTAGAGTTCTACTATTATTTTCTTCACATCCATACAAACCTCACCCAGATCAAGCATTGAATTTATTAAAGAAAGCTTTTCATAGTCAAAAATTCTATCAACTGTAATTTTTGTTTCCTTTAACATCCCATTATTTAAATAAAACTGCCTTTTAGTACCATTTAACAAATAGCTTTCAGGTGTATACCAAATACCATTCTTATACAACGCAATATTAGAATATGTTGTATCAGTCACAAAGCTATTCTTAACTATCAAAATTTCTTCAGATTTTCTGCAATGTTTTTTTAAGTTATCAAATACTGTTCTATTAGAAAATTTGTAGCTGTAGTCTATTTCGTTACAAGATATTAATTTTAAAGAATCTATTTTTCTAATAAAATACCTACTAATGCTAATATTTTCTATCTCTCTACCATAAATAATTCTGCACTTAAAACATCCTTTATAATTTTCTGTGTTAGGCAGTATACTCTCAAGATCTATATAAGATTTACCAAAAAAAAGTTTTTGAGTGAAGTTAACTCTTTTTTGGTGATACTCAAGATTTAAAAACTTTGAATTATATAATTTTATTGTTTCAATAAATTGGCACATATATCTTTTCAATTAACTCACTGTATTCCTTTTCAAGATCGCTATATATAGTTATCCCACCACCACTTTTAAAAAATAGCTTGCCGTTTATATTTTCTATAAACCTTATCAATACATAGCTTTCTAAGTTATTCCCATCAAAATATCCACCCACCCCAGTATAGTATCCCCTTTTATATGTTTCCACCTCCTTTATCTTTTTAATTGTTGCCTCTTTTGGAGCCCCACTAATTGACCCAGCAGGCAATAAAGAGACTATTATATTGCCCAATCTCTTTTTATAATCAGCTCCCAGATAACCACATATTTCAGAACTCGTCTGATAAAGCTCTCCTTTAAAGGTCTTTATTTTAGAAAAATATCTAAATTTTTTTACTTCTATATTGTTAGCAACTATTCCAAGGTCGTTTCTAATTAAATCAACAATTGTAGCGTGTTCTGCTATCTCTTTTTCATCATTCTCTAAAATTTTTTTGGCATTTGGTATCTTCGCGTCTATCGTTCCTTTCATTGGATAAGAGAATATAAATCCATCTTTAATCCGAACAAATATCTCAGGCGAAAAGCAAGTAAACAAATCCTTAACATATAACTTAAACCTAGACTTACTCATCAAAAATATTTCAAAAAGGCTAAGATTTGTGTAAAGTTCAGTTTGAAATGTTAGGTTTATCAAGTATGAGTTTCCTTCCCTTTCATATTCTTGAACAGAATCAAAAGCACTTTTATAATCTGTTAGAGAAATTGGATAACTTTTAAAAATTATTTTTTTGTTATCTTGTTTATTACTTTGATAAACATCTTCATAGTTTTTAAAATTATTTATATTAAAATAGATATCC
>NZ_JBRCUV010000010.1:0-48740 GCF_053498235.1 Thermodesulfobium sp. | reverse complement strand
TATTCAATCATCTTTGTGACTACGCCAGCACCAACAGTTCTGCCGCCTTCACGTATTGCAAAGCGAAGTCCTTCTTCAATTGCTACTGGAGATATAAGCTCTACTACCATGTTTATGTTATCTCCAGGCATTACCATCTCTACGCCTTCTGGAAGCTTTATGGTTCCTGTAACATCTGTAGTTCTAAAGTAGAATTGTGGACGATATCCGTTGAAGAACGGAGTGTGACGTCCACCCTCTTCCTTCTTCAAGACGTATACCTCTGCATTAAACTTTGTATAAGGCTTAATTGTTCCTGGTTTTGCAAGGACTTGTCCTCTTTCTACTTCGTCCTTGTCAATACCTCTTAAGAGACATCCCACATTGTCTCCTGCTATACCTTCGTCCAATATCTTTCTAAACATCTCTACAGAGGTACAAACTGTCTTCTTTGGCTGCATTGAGAAGCCTACTATCTCTACCTCATCACCTGGTTTTATTCGGCCTCTTTCAATACGACCTGTTACTACTGTTCCTCTACCTGTAATTGTAAACACGTCTTCAATTGCCATAACAAATGGCTTGTCTATGTCTCTTTGTGGGTCAGGGATGTATGAGTCAAGGGCATCTGCAAGTTCCCATATTTTGTCAACCCATTCGTTCTGACCTCTCTGCAAAGAGCTGTTTGCTTGAAGGGCTTCAATAGCCTTTAGGGCAGAACCCCTTATGATGGGTATTTCATCTCCAGGAAATTCATAAGAGGACAACAGGTCTCTTGTTTCCATCTCCACGAGATCTAGAAGTTCTGGATCATCTACCATATCCGTTTTGTTCATAAAAACTATGATAGACGGCACTCCTACCTGCCTTGCAAGAAGTATGTGCTCTCTTGTTTGGGGCATTGGTCCGTCATTAGCGGCTACCACAAGAATTGCTCCGTCCATCTGAGCTGCGCCAGTAATCATGTTCTTGATGTAGTCTACGTGTCCTGGACAGTCTACATGGGCATAGTGTCTCTTTTCGGTTTCATACTCTACATGAGCAATGTTAATCGTAATTCCTCTTGCCTTTTCCTCAGGAGCAGAGTCAATATCCTCATATCTCTTTGCCTGAGCTTTACCTGCAGCAGCAAGAGTCATTGTAAGAGCTGCAGTCAAAGTGGTCTTTCCATGATCAATATGACCAATGGTACCAACATTAAGGTGTGTCTTTGTTCGGTCAAATTTCGCTTTTGCCATTCTTTACCCTCCAAAAACTTTTTTATTGATTTTTTTTAAACAGTTTTGATTCTTCTCAAAATATCTAAAAACAAAATTATCCCTTTTTCGAAGCAATAATTGTTTCAGCTACATTTTTAGGAACTTCTTCGTAATGATCAAACTCCATAGTATATGTCCCTCTTCCTTGAGTTTTAGATCTCAAATCAGTTGCATACCCGAACATTTCTGAAAGAGGAACAAGGGCATTAATAATATGTACACCACTTCTAGTTGTCATACCTTCAATTCTGCCTCTTCGCGAGTTTATGTCTCCTAAAACTTCTCCTAAATATTCATCAGGAACTACAATTTCAATACTCATAATAGGTTCAAGTAAAACAGGATTTGCCTTTGACATAGCTTCTTTGAATGCCATTGAACCAGCGATCTTAAATGCCATTTCAGAAGAGTCAACATCGTGATAAGAACCATCAAAGAGTGTAACCTTGCAATCTACGACAGGATAACCAGCCAAAACTCCAGATTGCATTGCTTCTTTAATTCCAGCTTCTACAGCAGGGATATATTCCTTCGGAATTACACCACCAACAATTTTGTTTTCAAACACAAACTCGGAGCCCTGTTCAGTTGGAGTCAACTCTATCCAAACATGCCCGTACTGACCTCTACCACCAGTCTGTCGTATAAACTTACCCTCAGCTTTAACAGGCTGTTTTATAGTTTCCCTATAAGAAACCTGAGGTTTACCTACTTTAGCTTCCACTTTAAATTCTCTTAATAACCTGTCGATTATTATTTCAAGGTGTAATTCTCCCATTCCCTGGATGATAGTCTGACCTGTTTCATGGTCAATGCTTACTCTAAAGGTAGGATCTTCTTCTGATAATTTTTGAAGTGCTATAGAAAGCTTATCCTGATCTGCTTTAGTTTTTGGTTCTATTGCAACAGATATAACAGGTTCTGGTATGTGAATAGACTCTAAAATTATTGGTTTATCTTCTTGGGCTAATGTATCACCAGTAATTGTTTCTCTAAGTCCTACTACTGCACAAAGGTCTCCGGCATATACAACTGGTATCTCTTCTCGATGGTTTGCATGCATCTGTAGAAGTCTTGCAACTCTTTCTTTTACTTTCTTATTAACATTGTAAATATAAGAACCAGCCTTTATCTCGCCAGAATAAACCCTAATATAAGTAAGCCTACCAACATAAGGGTCTGAAACAATTTTGAAAGCAAGAGCTGCTATAGGTTCATTCTCAGACGGTAATCTTTCTTCAGTTTCTTCAGTTTTTGGATTTATACCTCTAACAGGAGGTATGTCGCTTGGAGATGGTAGATAATCAACTATAGCATCCATAAGCTGTTGTATACCTTTGTTTTTAAAAGCTGTCCCGCACAAAACCGGTATAAGCTTGTTTTCAATCGTAGATTTTCTAATACCTGACTTGATCTCCTCAATAGAGATCTCTTCACCGTTTATATATTTATCTAAAAGTATTTCATCGTTTTCAGCAACATGTTCAATAAGCTTCTCCCTACAGTCTTCAACTATCTTTTTGTATTCGTCAGGTACATCAGAAATCTCATAATCCTTGCCACTTTTATCCCCTATCCACATATATGCTTTTCTTTCAACTATATCTATTACTCCAAGAAAGTTATCCTCTGCTCCCATTGGCACCTGAATAGGAACTGCCAAAGCCCTAAGTTTTTCTCTCATGTCAGCTACCACTCTGAAAAAATCTGCTCCTACTCTATCCATTTTGTTTACAAATACAATTCTTGGAACCTGATATCTGGCAGCCTGCCTCCAAACAGTTTCTGACTGAGGCTGTACACCCTCAACAGCAGATAGTACAACTACAACACCATCTAGTACTCTTAGTGAGCGCTCTACTTCGATAGTAAAGTCCACGTGGCCTGGAGTGTCAATTATATTAATTCTACTTCCCTTCCACTCTACTGTAGTTACAGCAGAAGTTATCGTGATACCCCTTTCCCTTTCCTGGGGCATCCAGTCCATGGTTGCAGTACCTTCATGAACCTCTCCAACTTTATGAATCCTACCAGAATAGAATAGAATCCTTTCCGTAGTAGTAGTCTTGCCTGCATCTATATGAGCAGCAATACCAATATTTCTTAATTGTTCAATAGAAAAACCTCGCTTCATAAACGCTCCATCCTTAATTTGTTAATTTCTTACCACCTGTAATGCGCAAAAGCTCTATTAGCTTCTGCCATCTTATGCATATCTTCTCTCTTTTTTATGGCAGTTCCAATTCCCCTATAGCCATCAATTATCTCTTGGGCTAAATTTTCTTTCATTGACTTGCCTGTTCTTGCTCTTGCTGCCTCTACAATCCATCTAATTGCAAGAGCTAAACCTCTTCTGGGCTCTACTTCAATAGGTATTTGATAAACTGCACCACCAACACGCCTTGGCCTTACCTCTAAAATTGGGGTTACATTTTGTATTGCTTTTTCTAAAACCTGTACACCAGGTTCTCCAATAGCTTTTTCAACTATGTCAAGCGCTCCATACATTATATGTTCTGCCTTGCTCTTCTTTCCATCCCACATTATTTTATTGATAATTTTAGTAACAACAGTACTACCGGTAACAGGATCTGGCATTACCTGTCTAACTTTTACTCCTCCACGTCTAGGCATAATTTTATCTCCTTTAGCTATTTCTTGGGTTTCTTAGAGCCATATTTTGAACGGCCCTGAGATCTATTTTGGACACCAGCCGCATCCAAAGCCCCTCTTACGATATGGTAACGAACACCAGGAAGGTCTTTAACACGACCCCCTCTTACCAATACGACAGAGTGCTCTTGTAAATTGTGCCCAATACCAGGTATATAAGCTGTTACCTCATAACCATTAGTTAGCTTTACACGAGCTACCTTTCTTAAGGCAGAGTTAGGCTTCTTAGGTGTAGTAGTATAAACCCTTGTGCAAACTCCCCTCCTCTGAGGACAAGATTGCAATGCCAGTGACTTTGATTTCCTAGTTAACTTTTCACGCTCATACCGAACCAGTTGATTAATCGTGGGCATACTATACTCCCTCTTTTAGAGGTTCACCTCCTAATAAACAAATTTAAATTATTGACAAAGTGTTATCATACCAATAAATAAAACATATGTCAAATAAACGTTAACACGAAAATTCTTATAGCAAAAAACGCTACCCGAAGAATAAAATTTATCTAAAAAAGTTAGCCAAACAAGACATTTAGACAATAGTTAAGTACTTGACATAGTACCTTTTATTTGATAAACCTTTAAAGGATTGTAACTTTCCTCAAGTAATTGATTTGCACTTATAATGAACCAGATTTATCTCATTTTAAATTCTTAGCTTGAATTTTGCAAATCACAAAATGTAAGGAGGCATATTGTGTCATATGATAAATTTATCTCAGAATTTTATCTTAGTGAGCAGTTAAATAAGCCGATTTTAGATAAAAATAACATTAAGGTTGCAAATCTTAGAGACATAGCTGTTTGCTGGGACAAAAATATCCCGATTGGAAGGGGTATTAAGTTTTTAAAGGATTCCAATAAGCTAATAAATATAAACTACGTAAAAGAGTGGACTAAAGACGCAATAATTCTTGATACTACTCTAGAAAGGGCTGCAGATATTGTGGCAAGGGATGAAGACATCTACATAGTAAAATGGATTCTCGATAAACAGCTCATAGATCTTAAGGGAAGAAAATTGGTCAGGGTAAATGACATAAAGATCTCCTTTTACTCTAAAGACTTAGAAAAAAAATTAATACTTCTTGCAGTTGATGTAGGTTTTTCTGGAATATTAAGAAGACTTGGAATAAATTTCTTAGAAAAAAAAGTCCACCCTCAGCTTATTAGTTGGAGCTATCTAGCACCAATCAGCAAAAGAACATCTAATTTGCAACTGTCTACCGAATTTAAAGGGCTTAAAGAACTCCACCCTGCTGACATTGCCGATATTATTGAAAAACTTGCTCAACCAGAAAGGAGCAAAATAATAGAAAGCCTGGATGTAGAAAGCGCTGCAGAGGTGTTAGCAGAAGCCGACATTGAAACTCAGATAAACGTTATTGATTCCCTTGATACAGAAAAAGCTGCAGATATCCTTGACGAAATGCCTTCTGACGACGCAGCAGATATATTAAGTGAATTAGATGAGAAAAAGTCTCAGGAAATATTAGAACATATGGATCCAGAAGAAGCAAGCGAAGTAATAGAGTTGTTAAACTACGAAGATGAGCACGTAGGGTCCTTAATGGCAAAGGATTATATAGCTTTTAGTGGCGATGAAACTATAGAAGAGGCACTCAATATAGTCAAAAAAATGGCTGAAGAGGTAGAAACTATTTATGTTTCGTATGTAGTTGACAGTAAAGGGAAACTCATTGGAGTAACTTCATTAAGAGAAATATTAATATCCAAACCAGATGAAAAAATAAAGGATATTATGCAAAAAAATGTTATAAGTCTTAACCATTTTGATCATCACGATAAGGCACTTGAGCTTTTTGCCAAGTACAATCTGTTCGCTATGCCAGTAGTTGACAACGAGAATAAGCTTCTTGGAATAATTACGGTTGATGACGTGCTAAGACTTCTTATCCCCGATAGAAGCGATACAGACACCTTCTCAAGGTTCGACGCAGTGAAAAAGTTTTTGAGAGAAGGTGGGAAATAGGATGGAGAACAAACTCTCAATATTTAAAAGAATATTACTATTCTTGACCATAATGGGACCTGGTATAATTACAGCCAACGTAGACAACGACGCAGGTGGAATTACTACCTATTCTATAACTGGCGCTACAACAGGTTATAAACTCCTCTGGGTATTAATTCCTATGACAATCGCACTTATAATAGTTCAAGAAATGGCTGCAAGAATGGGTGCGGTAACTAGAAAAGGGCTAGCCGATCTTATTCGAGAAAATTTTGGTGTGAAAATGACCTTCTTAATACTAATAGCTATACTTGTTGCTGACTTTGGCAATACCATATCTGAATTTGCAGGTATTGCTGCAAGTATGGAAATCTTTAATATAAGTAAGTACATTTCGATTCCTATTTGCACAATATTTATATGGTGGACTGTCTTAAAAGGTTCGTATAGATTTGTAGAGAAAATATTCCTATTTGCATGTCTTGTGTACTTATGTTATATACCCTCTGCGTTTATGGCAAACCCTCCATGGGGAGAGGTTGCAAGAAATATGGTTATCCCTCATATTGAATTTAGCGCTTCGTTTTTATCAATACTTATAGGATTTATAGGAACCACTATTACGCCCTGGATGCAGTTTTACATCCAATCTTCTATTGTTGACAAGGGACTAACAGAAAAAGAGTACAAGTATATAAGGTTAGACGTAATAACAGGAAATATTATGACAAACGTGATAGCGCTTTTCATTGTAGTTAGCTGTGCTGCAACTCTTTTTGTACACCAGATAAACATAGCTAGCGCAAAGGATGCAGCTCTTGCTTTAGCTCCCTTTGCAGGAAATTTCGCATCTACTCTTTTTGCAATAGGACTTTTTAACGCATCTATTTTTTCTGCTTGTATTCTTCCCCTTGCTACTGCTTATTATGTGTGCGAAGCTATTGGTTTGAATGCAGGACTTGATTTCACGTGGAAAGAGGCACCCGTTTTCTATGCCTTAACAACCTTTTTAATTCTATTAGGCGCAATAGCAATATTGATACCAAATGCTCCACTAATACCCATAATGTTTTGGTCTCAGGTTATAAATGGAGTAATATTACCATTTGTTCTCTTGTATATGTTAAAGATAATAAACAACAAAGATATAATGGGCGAATATACAAATTCAAGAACTTTTAACATAATTGCATGGCTTACTGTCATTACTTTAATAGTATTAACTCTCCTAATGGTAATTACATCTATCTTTCCAAATCTATTGCCTTCATAATTAACTATACTTATATTTTTCTTAAAATTGGACGTAACCTGACTTTTCTATTACAAGGAAACTATCATTTAACCTTTTAAGGACTATTTTTTCTCCTTCGATTACTTCCCCAATTACTTTTACTTTGCTATCGAATAGCGCTCGTTCTAAAAAATACGTTAAATCCAAAAAGCCATCTTTCTCTACGACTGCTACAAGGCCAAAGTCTTCTCCCCCATTAAAAACGAAATCAAGATAATCCTTGTTCGTGGCCTCTGCAATAGCATCTAGTCTTTCATCAAATATCTGTTTTTCGAAAAGAAGGGCTCCAAAACCATTCTTTATAATAAGGTTTTCAATACAATTAGACAAGCCATCAGAATTATCCATCATTACTCTTACTATCTTTGATTGCAAGAGAATTCGTCCTGCAATAACTTGAGGATATGGATATAAAAAAGCTTCAACTTGTTCATCAAAGCCATCGATTTTATTTTTGATTACTTCTAATCCTGCACCAGAATAACCCAAGGGACCTATATAAACAATTAAATCTTTAGCTTCTATCTTTCCTTCTCTTTTTATAGCCATCGATTTCTCAACATAACCTATCAGAGTGATAGAAAGAACTGTTTTTTCAGATTTAATAGTATCTCCACCAGCTAAATGAGTGTCAAATTGTAGTGCAAGGGAGTTTAAACCATTATAAATGTTTTCTACATAATCAAAATCTCTTTCAGGATCTATTCCTAAAGATATAAAATAAAATTTAGGTATTGCGCCCATAGCAGCAATATCAGACAGATTGGCACACATAGACCTGTATCCAATAGCATAAGGGTTGGTATCGCTCAAGAAGTGCTTCCCTTCCATAAGCATATCTGTAGTAATTACTACATCAAAACCTTCAGGTGGTGAAATCACAGCAGCATCATCACCGATTCCCAACTTAAGACCAGTTACTGTCTCTTTTGGATTTAAACGATTTATGAAACCAAACTCCCCAAGATCTTTAATCTTTAACATTTTCTCATATCTATATCCAGATATTCTGCAACGATCTTCATTGCGCAATATTTCCCGCACATGCTGCAACCTTGTTCTTCGACAGATTTTCTATTGTTATAAACTCTTGATGACTTTTCAGGATCTACAGAAAGCTCAATTTGCCTTTTCCAATCAAGCGCTTTCCTTGCTTTTGCCATCTCTATATCCCAATTAAGTGCTCCCTTCACGCCTTTGGCAATATCAGCAGCATGGGCCGCTATTTTTGATGCAATTATTCCCTCCTTTACATCTTCAATAGTTGGCAAGCCCAGATGTTCTGCAGGTGTTACATAGCACAAAAAATCAGCGCCATACATACCTGCAATAGCTCCTCCGATAGCTGAAGTTATATGGTCATATCCAGGTGCCACATCGGTTACTAAGGGACCTAATACATAAAAGGGAACTCCCTGACAAAGCGACTTTTGTATCTTTATATTAGTCTCTATCTGGTCGATAGGTACGTGACCAGGTCCTTCTACCATCACCTGAACACCATTGTCAAGAGCTGTCTTTGTTAGCTCTCCCAAAGTTATTAGCTCTTCAATCTGACATCTATCAGTTGCGTCTGCTAAGGCTCCTGGTCTCATTCCATCTCCTAAAGACAGCGTCATATCATACCTTTTTGCAATTTCCAACAATCTATCATAGTTTTCATAAAGAGGATTCTCTTTATCATTGTGAAGAATCCATGCAGTTAGAAACGATCCCCCTCTGCTCACAATATCTGCAATCCTCTTTTGCTTTTTCAATCTCTCAATAGAAGACCTTGTAACGCCAACGTGAACTGTTATAAAATCTACACCCTGTTGACCCTGTTTTTCTATAACATCAAAGATATCATCAACTTTCATCTTTACAATTGCGCCGTACTTTTCAAGCGAGTTTACTGCAACTTCATATATAGGTACAGTACCAAATAAAACATTGCACTTAGCCAAAAGGGTTTCTCTGATCTTTACTAGATCCCCTCCTGTAGATAGATCCATTACTGCGTCTGCACCGCTTTTAATAGCAATTTCTAACTTTGCAATTTCTTCTTCTATATTTGGGAAATCACTTGAAGTTCCTATATTAGCA
This sequence comes from Thermodesulfobium sp., assembly GCF_053498235.1. Taxonomy (NCBI): domain Bacteria; kingdom Pseudomonadati; phylum Thermodesulfobiota; class Thermodesulfobiia; order Thermodesulfobiales; family Thermodesulfobiaceae; genus Thermodesulfobium; species Thermodesulfobium sp. The sequence continues at coordinate 39,476 of NZ_JBRCUV010000010.1, read as the reverse complement.
TTTATTTTCGTTTTTAACCCCTTGCCAATTCCCCTATAAGACATTGACTTATGATTCTTATTTGCTGGAATACAAATTGTCCCTAAGCTTAGCTGTTCCAAAATATATTCAACGCTTAAGCCTTCATATTCTGAAACATATTTCATAGCATCAGTAACAAGACCTTTTAAAGCAGACTCCCTCTGAGTCATCTAAATTTCCTCCCAATTTGAAATGTCAATTAATTTTTTAATTTCTTCGCACCTATCCTTAGCAGACCAAAAACCGCTTCCTACACAAATTCCATCTGCACCTGCATCAAAAACTTCTTTAGCATTTTTTGAATTTATGCCGCCAATAGCATACGTGAAAATTGAAGTTAGCGATTTAATTCTTTTCAAGAAATCTACACCATTCAACTGGCAATCAGGTTTGGTAGTAGAAGGAAATATCGCACCAACCCCAATATAATCAACATTCGCCATTTGGGCAAGCCTTAGATCTTCAAAATTGTGCACTGTAGCTCCCACTACATTGTTTCCCATCAGACTTCTTACTACATGAAACGGAAGTTCATCCTCACCAACATGAACGCCATAAGATTTTAAGGCTAAGGCTACCTCAACTTTATCGTTAATTATCAGTTTCAACTGTGGAAGAAGTTCGGCTATTTTCAAGCCAAGCTCATAAATTTTTCTTGTGGATAACTTTTTGGCTCTTAATTGAATCAGACTCACTTTGTTATCCAATAAAATTTTAAGGCCTTCCAGCAGGTCGTTTTCATCCTTTACTAAACTTAAATCAGCTAATATGTAAATTTTTTCAAATTTTTTATCAAATAACAACTCCCTTTCTATTTCGTAAAACTTAAATCTTATAACTCTCAAACGATTGCTAATAACAATGTCTTTATATCGTAAAAACTCTTCTAAGACCCTCAAACTCTCTTTAATCCTTGATAAATTAGCCTTGAGAACCTGATTAAGTTCGGTGTATGAACTAGAAAAATTATTTTTCCCTACATCAGAACTTACATTCCTAGAAATAATAATGTTTAGATCAAAAATTTCAGATATTTCATGTCTAACGTTTCTAATTTTAGAAGCGTTAACTGAGTCATTTTGTACAAATCTCAGATAATCCTCAACAACTCTTAAACCTTCTATACACCTATTTCGATTAGCATCCAAAACCCTATCAACTTCAGTATAAGACAACATTTTACCCTCTCATCATATAAAGATTAGAATAAAGAAAAATAAAAAACCCCCGACTTCGGGAGTTTTTAATTTCTCTCCCTGCGTCGGTATTACCCGATTCAGGTTCAACGGGTCAGGCACTAGCCTTTCTCAGCCCTTTCGAGCTCCCCGGGAAAACACATTTATAATTATTTTAAACAAATAACGAGAAAATTACAAATGAATATATCTTAGTTTATATTAACAGAATTTATATATAAATATAAAAGTTTTTTGTTCGGGTAAAAAAAGGAGCTGCATATAGAAACAGCCCCTTTGCTAATACTGAACTGAAGATATAAGATTACTTAATCAATGTCTGGCAGCGCACAACGTCCAAAGATATTCATCTCACAACCCTTAGTAGCTTCTGCCATATGATTAATGTAATTAAGCTTATATTGAACAAGCTCTTTAATGTGTTCAATTACCTCTTTGCCTTCATCTGACTTAAACAAATGAGCATATCTACCTTGCGTTTTTAAGAAATCTTCCAAAGGCTTAAGCGTTCTTGGTTTGAAGGTAACGTTCCACTGACCATTATCAACTTCATAAAGAGGCCAAAAACCTGTTTCCACAGCAAGCTTTGCGATATTTACAGTTTCTGAAGCTGGGAATCTCCATCCTCTTGGGCACGGCGCAAGAACTGTTATAAAGCTTGGGCCATCGTAGGATAAAGCCTTTTCAACCTTTCTCATAAAGTCGTTCCAATGCGACAAGGAAGCCTGAGCAGCATATGCAATATCATGAGCGGCCATAATGGCTACAATATCCTTCCTTAAACTTGCACGAACATTTCCAGGCCTTACTTTTCCAACGTGGCAGGTAGTTGTCCAGGCACCAAGTGGTGTAGCGCCCGATCTTTGAATACCGGTGTTCATATAAGCCTGGTTGTCCATGCAAATATACAACATTCTGTGTCCTCTTTCCATGGCACCTGACAATGCCTGAAAACCAATATCATAAGTTCCGCCATCTCCACCAAAGGCTATAAAGTTGATCGGTTCAGTTACCTTTCCCCTTTTTGAAAGCGCCTTATAGGCAGCTTCCATCCCTGAAACAATAGCAGCAGCATTCTCAAAAGCATTATGATACCAGTTTACGTTCCAGGATGTATAAGGAAAAATACAAGATGAAACCTCAAAACAGCCTGTGGCTTCACCAACTACTACTGGTTCTTTCGAAGCCAATATAGCTTGCTTTATAATCATAGGCTCAGGGCAACCCGCACAAACTCTATGTCCAGGACTTATAGGCAGTTCCTTTTTAGGTAATTCTGTTAATTTGAAAGCCATTAAGTATATCCCTCCTTTATCCTTTTACATCTACATACTGTCTTAAACTCTTTACTTCTCCCTTTTCAACATTATCGACTATATCCTCAAAAACACTTATCATATTTTTAATTTTTACGTCTCTACCACCAAGACCAATTATGTAATTTGCCATAAGAGGCATCTTTTTCTTGTTTGCACAAGCACCTGATAGTTCTGAAAAAAGTGGACCACAAGATGCTCCGTATGCATCCGCTCTTTCAACTACAGCCAAACCTTTAAGGTTAGAAATTGCCTCATATAACTCTTCAGCTGGGAAGGGTCTGAAAAGTCTTAGCCTTATAACTCCTGCTTTAATTCCTTTTGCTCTAAGCTCGTCTGCTGCAAGCATAGCAACGCCCGTTATTGATGACATTGCTAGTATTGCGTATTCAGCATCTTCAATTTTATACGTTTCCATAATAGCAGGCACGTTTCTCCCAAATTTCTTGTTATACTCTTCATGAATTTCAACAATTACCTTTTTTGAATTTTGAATTGTCTCTTGAAGATTTCTTCTTGCTTCCATATAATAATCTGGCAAGAAATACGCACCAACACTTACAGGATATTTTAAATCTAAAAGAGAATATGGAGGATTAAATTCTCCTACGAAATCTTTAACCTCCTGATCATCTAATAATTCTATCCTCTCTGTGTTGTGAGAGATATTAAAGGCATCAAGACCTACAAGAACGGGAAGATAAACGCTTGAGTTCTCAGCAATTCTAGTAGCAATAATGGTAGAATCGTATGCCTCCTGTCCGTTAAAACAGTAAAGATGAATCCAACCAGCATCGCGCGAACCCATAGTATCACTGTGATCCCCATGTATATTAATAGGAGCAGAAAGCGCTCTATTAACATCTATCATTACAATTGGATGTCTATTTCCTGCTGCGATATATAGGATCTCATGCATAAGAGCAAGACCCTGAGAAGAAGTACAAGTCATTGTTCTTGCTCCCGCTGCCGATGCACCACAACAGGCTGAAAGTGCTGAATGTTCGGATTCCACAGGAACAAACTCAGTATGAACAATACCGTCAGCCACAAATTCTCCAAACTTTTCAACTATCAAAGTCTGAGGAGTAATAGGATAAACTGCAACCACATCGGGATCAATTTGTCTCATCGCTTCTGCTACTGCATAATCTCCAGTTAAAGCTACACTTTTTCTCGCCATATGACCCTCCATTATCTTAAAAATGGCTTTTCAGTATTTTCGAAGTCAGCCCCTAACACCATCTCAATAGCATTCACCGGGCAAACTTTGCTACAAACTCCACAACCCTTACAATGAACAGGGTCAAAACCCAACATTTCATATTTGTCACCCTTTTTTTCTACAACAATTGACATATCCGGGCAAAAGAGCCAACATGTCATACAATTTGTACACTTTTCTTTATTTACCGTAGGATGCTGAACTCGCCATGTTCCTGTCTTAAGACATTGAGAATTTGCACCACCTACCAGAACATTGCCCACAGGCATCCTTTCCCAAACTAATTTTTCTTCACAAGGCACCTCAATTCTCTTTATGTCTTTATTCATCCCTGTTTCACCTCCTCATATGCTCTTCTTATAGCATTCACATTAGCATCAATAATCTCTTTTTTAAATTTTCCACTAAAACTTCTTATCATCTCATTAACTACGTCTTCAAAGTTTAATATTTTAGTCGCCCTAACTAGTGCTCCTGCCATTGTAGTGTTAGTTATAGGCCTTTTTAAAGTCTCTAAAGCTATCTTTGTCGCATCAACTGTAAAAACCTTAATTCCTGGAGAAACCTTTAATTCTTCCCTTAATTGTTTGGGTTCACCGGAATAGTTGACTACCAGATACCCATCACTCTTAAGTCCCTTCAAAAAGGGCACCTGAGAAAACAAAGTAGGATCTAGGACTACCACCGCATCAGGCTCTTCTATTTGGGAATAATTTTTTATTGGAAAATCGGAAATTTTTGTATATGCAACAATAGGAGCACCTTCTCTTTCAGCTCCAAATTCAGGAAAAGATTGAAAGTACTTATTTACACTAAGCGCAGCTGATGCTAAAAACTGAGAGGCTGTCCATGCACCCTGTCCTCCTCTTGCATGCCAACGGATTTCCCAATAGCTCTTCATTATCAGACCTCCTTTAATATATAAAGCAATTTTTAAACACAAAATTTAAAGTATATCAGAATAATCTATAAACATTATAAATGCATAATATCTATTTTTTTTAAAAAACAAAGTATACCAAATGTTTTGAAATGTCAGAAAATTACATATTTGGCTCAATATCTAAGCAAAAATCAAAGCCAGTTTGAAAAAAGATTAATTAGCAAAGTTTTCCTTGTAAATCAGCATCAATTCTTTGTCGAAAAGAGGTCTTGATAATTCTGAAACTTTATTTTTAATTTTCGGCAAAATGATTCTAACTTGATCGTCGCTAAGCTTAATTCCAAACTCTTCAAATTTGTTCTTTATAGCCTTAGCACCAGAATGCTTGCCAATTACTAATTGCTCTACAAGACCAACATCTTGTGCAGAAAAAGCTGAAATCTTTTCCCCTTTCTTCCTAGCATCCAAAGAAATTCCTGATTCAGTATTAAAGAGCTTTTTACCAATTATAGGTTTATAGTCGGGTATATCAACACCTGATTTTTGGCTTACAAAATTAGATAGTGCTATTAATCTTTTTAAATCGACACCTAAATCAATTCCCCAAAGAAATTTCAGCGCTGCAACAATCTCTTCCAAAGAAGCATTTCCTGCCATCTTACCAAGCCCTAAAACGGTAACACTTGCAAACTCGCTACCTGAAGCGATCCCTACAAGCGTATTTGCCGTAGCCATACCAAAATCATTATGCATATGAACTTCTAATGGTAGGCCCACTCTTTCAGCCAGATAAGTTACTGTTTCATAAACCTTAAACGGATCCATTACACTTGAGGTATCACAAATTCTAAGTCTATCTGCACCAGCTTCCTTTGCCATTAAAGCAAATCTAACCAAAAAATTTCTTGGAGCCCTCCCCGCATCTTCCATGTGAGTCGAAACATATAATCCATGTTTTTTTGCATAATTAATTGCTTTATCTGTCAACTTAAGCGCTTCGTCAAAATCCAAACCCATTTTAAAGTGAAGGTGAATTGGTGAAATAGGGCATGAAATCCCTACCGCCTTTACCCCTGTTTTCAAGGACATATCAATATCTGAAATAACAGGTCTATTCCAAGACATTATTTTTGACTTCAAACCTAACTTAACAATTTCTGCTACAGCATCAAATTCCTCCCCCATCATAGCAGGTATCCCAGCCTCAATTTGATATATGCCTAATTCATCCAACCTTTTAGCGATTTCAACCTTGTCTTCTTTAGTAAAGACAACCCCCGCTGTTTGCTCCCCATCTCTTAAAGTAGAATCAACAATTTTAATACTGTTTAAGATAGCTTCGTTCGAGCTTAAAGCGTGAAAGAACACGTTATATAAGGACGCCCTTTTTAGATTGGTAGGTCAACTTCACAGGCGAGCCCTTTTTCAATATTGACTCTTCTGCAGCCTCAAGGATTTGAAGAATTCTTAATCCCTGCATACCCTCACTTATCGGATCTTTTTTATATATAATAGACTCAATGAAGGACCTACATTCGTTTTTTAAAGGTTCACTTTGTTCAAAATCAACTATTTTCTCTCCTCCAGAATTTAAAAACGGTTTCCCATTAATAATTTTAGCACCTTTGTTATAAAGGATCAGTTTATGAGGAGCTCTATCATCAAATATTGCCATTTTCTTTGTGCCAATAACCACCGTTTGTTGGATTTTCCTTGGATGAAGCCAGGAAACAAAAATATTACCAAAAATATCTTTAAATTCAAGGGTTACATGTGCGATATCTACTCTATCTTCACTCAAAAAACTATGTCCAGTACTTGATACTACAATATCCCCTTCCAATCCAAGCAAGTAAAAAAATATCGACAAATCGTGTGGAGCTAAATTCCATAAAACCGATTCGTCAAAAGAAACCTTACCCAAGTTCAACCTACTTGAATGAATATAATGTATATCCCCTAATTCACCTTCCATAACCAAACGATGAAGGGTTTGAACTGCTGGATGATATAAGAGAACATGGCCCACTAACAGCCTCAAATCCTTTGCTCGAGCCAGTTCAACCAATTCTTCTCCCTCTTTTGCGTTTAAGGCCATAGGCTTTTCTACAAAAACATGCTTACCACTGTTAAGCGCCTTCTTTGCTAAAGAATAATGAAATGAAGAAGGAGTAGAAATTACAACGGCATCTATATCTTTAGAAGCAAACACCTCATCAGGATTGGTTAAACAATTAACGTTTTTGTACTGATTCTCTACCTTTAACAGCTTTTCTGGATCTAGATCGCACACAGTATGGAGATAACCTAACTCATAGAAATTCCTTATTAGGTTTATCCCCCAATCTCCAGCACCAATAACAGCAACATTTACACTCGTTTTAATTTCACCTCTCTAAACTATCGTAAAAATAATTATATTATAAAAATCAATTTTTGCCATTACTGGCAGTGGTCTTAGAAGTATCTAAAATCTTAACGTTCTCTTCCTGCCCTGTTTTTGCTTTATCTTTCAATGTATTTTCAAGCGATGGAACTTCAAAGGCAATTTCTAGCTTTTTAGGATCATCAGTTTTCAAAACAGTATATTTTGGCGTGTCTGGAAAAGTCAATACTATTCTTGAAGATTTTAGTATGTCAGAATCAAAATTTTGTATTCTAACCATTGTTACATAATTAATACCTTGAGGTGTAAATTGACCTGTTTTAACCGATTGGCTTAGGAAGATATTAGGAATATCAATTATAACCTGATCCGGAAAGGCATATTGCTTTATATCAGCTTGCGTAAAGGGAGTCGTACTCTCCAAAAGAAGTATAGTCTTTGTACCATCGTTAAAGAGCTTTACACTATCGATAAATTGATTTTTCAAAAGATTAACCGGTGGATATTCACCATCAGTGATTTTAATACAACTCGCTCCACTCGATAAATTAGCATAAGAACTTAAACTGCTATTTTGAGCTTGAACAGCGTTAGAACTTTCACTTGCTTTAGCTGGCAAACCTTGTTGAACCTCATCTTTCGTATTTGAAGTAGTAGTCTGATGAATATTCGGTGAAGAAGAAGTAACAGAAGAATTAGGCTTAACGTAAGTAGAACTAGTTTCGCTTGATGAACTAGTATTAGTTTGATTTGTGGTTTTAAGAGAGTTTAAAAGGCTATCCACTTCGTTGTTCCATTTCTGAAAGTCAGCTTCAGCACTATTTGATGGCGTAGCATTTTGCGCTTGAGTACTGTTTGTACTAGTATCGTTAGAACCAAATATTTTAGAAAATATAGAAGCGTTTGCTACATTTCCAACAAAGAGAATAAAGGAAAAAACAAACAGCATGATTAAAAACCCTTTAACTTTAAACAAATCTATTCTCCTCCTTTAGGTTTACTAACTTAATTTCACATTAAACTTCAAGCTACATAAGTATCTTAATCTATTTTAGATGATTTTAACATATTTTTCTTAATAAAAAGCAAAAAAATTTTAATCTTCTGAAGCCCTGGGATCAAGCAATGTATTTATAATATCAGCCAAAAGATTAGAAAGAATCACTAAGATAGAAGAAAAAACAACTATACCCATAATAACAGGATAATCTCTAGAAAAAATAGCATTTACCCCAAGCCTTCCTATGCCAGGCCATGCAAAAATTGTCTCTACAATAAAAGCTCCGCCTAATATATCGGGCAAAGAAAATCCCAACAAAGTAATTATTGGTATTATAGCAACTCTCAAAACGTGATAGAACACCCTTCTTCTTGGCAAACCCTTTGCAATTGCAAATTGTATGTACTCTTCTTGAAAAACTTCTATCGCCGCATTTCTTTGATATCTCAAAACAGAAAAGATTATACCAAGAGATATGGTGAAAACTGGCAAAATAAGATGGGTTATATGATTTGCAAAAAACTCTAGACTTGGATAGGGCACGCCTACAGAAACATAACCATTAACAGGAAGCCACTTTAAACTAACAGCAAAAACCCTGATCAAGATAAGTGCAAGGAAAAAAGATGGAACAGACAGGCCAAAAAAGGACAATACACTAGAGATGATATCAAACTTATACCTAAACATTGCTGACAACATTCCCCACATAATACCAAGTGAAAAACCTATTAGATAGGCCGATCCCATCAGCTCAAGAGTTGCAGGCAAACGTTCTAATATCAATTCCAAAACTGGCCTCGAATTGACAAACGATCTGCCAAAATCTAAAGACAAAACGTTTTTTAACCAAAACAAGAATTGAACAAAAATATTCTGGTTCAAACCCAAATTGTTTCTAATTCTAGCAAGGTCTTCTGGCTTTACTCTTGGATCTATCAAGAGAGAACTTGGATCACCAGGAGCAAGGTGAATAATGAAGAAACTTACAGCAGAAATTATAAAAACAAGCGCAACAGTTGATAATAATCTTTTGGTAATATACCAAAACATGACAAACCCCATGCAACAAAATTAATTACAAAAATCACAAAAAAATAACCGCCTAGTATCTGAAATATTCCTAAATTATATGCCCTTTTAAGCGAATCAAGCTTAACGTTTCCATATAGAACCTTGAAATAATTTTTAAGAAAATCTCTGCCAGCAAAGATCGCATCTTTTATTTCTTTTTCGCCGGGCTCTGAAGTAGTAATATAAAACTGAATTTTATTCCCTAAAGCCCTCCACGCAAAAAGGGCAACTACACAAGCAAGAATAGGATTAACATATATAACCATAAACTGTAAAATTAAGAGCAATATCAAAAGGTTTGTACCGCATCTCTTATGAACCCTTGAGTAAAGTCTTACCGAATTGACAGAAAGGATATCTCCAGATTCCAGAGCATGGGCAACCTTATGTTCTGCTCCGTGTAATTTAGATAATCCTGTAAATTTTATTAGAAGCAAGAAAATTACAAACGGCAAAACCGTTGAAATAACTGAAACCGTATAACTATCAAAGCCAGAGAAAACGTTTTTTAAACTACCATAAAGAAGTGCTCCTGTAAAAAACATTACAATTGCAAACAATGAAAAGAGACATCCGGTAAGAAACAACTTTAAATCGCTTATACCACCTCGTGCCAGAGAATTTGTAAAAAAGATCCCAAAGGGGGTAGAAACGCCTGATACTCTCGTTGGCATTGGATAACCGTTCAAAAAAGCTACCACATCAGGATAGTGCAAAATACCTACTGGGGTGTTGTTTGAATTTAGAACAACTATAGCCTTTTTATATTCCAAAGACAGTTGAAAAAATTTATCCACAGGATCGCTTTCAAAAACATATACCAAAAGCGAGACGCCTTTTTTTAACAAAAGATCGTAAACTTTGTCATTCCAATCAAAACCAATAATATCCTCTTTAGAAATTACAAAATAACCCTCATTTGTATATGTCAAAAAAATTTCATTCTCATGGTTTCTAAAAAATAAAATAAGCCTACCTACAGTATCAGAAATTGATATAAAGTTGATCTTCTTGTAAATAGGCCTTAAATCAGAGATCAAAAGGGTTCGCATCGATAGACTGGATATAAATATAAGCCTCTTTTTTCTTTTGAGCTTCAATAAAAGAAACAAGATCTTTCTTTATCTCTATGAACTGTTCTCTCTGGCGTTTTACAGAGGTAGTAGAAGTACCACCATAAATATTTCTTGCATTTATTGAAGATTCAAAGCTAAAACTTTTATACTCATCAAAACCAACATCTTTTAAGATTTCTTTAACATCTTGAAAGTCCAGTTCAAAAATTTTAACGCCCTTTTCCTCAGCTAATCTAACAAGAGTACCTACTCTTGAATGAGCCTCCCTAAATGGAACTCCTCTTTTTGCAAGGTAATCTGCAATATCAGTTGCCAGCAAGCCTTGATCAAGACTATGCTTTATCTTATCAATATTCAAAGTTATTTTTGAAACAAATTCAGGCAATAAAGCAAGAATGGAAGAAATTATATCAAGAGAACTAAATACAGCAGTTTTATCTTCCTGAAGATCCCTATGATACCCCGTTGAAAGGCCTTTCATAACTGTTAAAAGTGAAATGAGATTACCAATGGTTATTGAACTTCTACCTCTAACGAGTTCAAGAAAATCAGGGTTCTTTTTCTGCGGCATAATAGATGAACCTGTACAAAATTCATCCGGCACATTTACAAAACCATATTCGGATGAAGAAAAAGTAATAATATCCTGCGAAAAACGTGAAAGTTTAATTCCAATCATCGAAAGCGCATAAAGAAAATCCAATGCAAAATCTCTTGAGGAAATTGTTTCAATACTGTTAAAAGTTGGTGCTTCAAACCCAAGCTTTTTAGCAAGTCTAAATCTATCCAAATCGTATGCGCTACCAGCAATAGCTGCTGAACCAAGTGGCAACATCTTGCACGAGTCATATACTTCTATAACCTTTTTAACGCACTTAAAAAGGCCATACAAATGAGCAAAAACCCAATGGGAAAAGACAATTGGCTGAGCCTGTTGGGTATGGGTATAAGCAGGCATTATAACATCTTCATATTTTTGAGATATTTCAAGGAAAGAATCAAAAAGTTCGTTTAGTTCTGCTAAAATATTAAGAATTTCAACTCTTAAGAACATCTTAAAGTCTGTTATAACCTGATCATTCCTGCTTTTACCAGCATGCATCTTAAAAGCTACTTCGCCAATTCTTTCAAAAAGCAGCCTTTCTAAAGCCATATGGATGTCCTCATCTTGATTGGAAAATTCAATACCCTTATCTAAATATTCTCTAACAAGACTTCTAATACCAGACTTAATTGTCTCAAATTCTTGTTTAGAAATAATCCCAATTAAAGAAAGTTCTTCAGAATAGACAGAATTCAAACATGCATCCTGCAAAAAAAATCTCTTATCAAGTTCTAAAGAAGAACTAAACGTTAATAATTCACTCTTAGTATTGGGAAGTCTTCCTTGCCAAGCTTTAAAACCTTTTCTCATTGTGGCCTGCCCTATAATAAACCCTGTTTGGCAAACTAAATATATCTATAAATCCTACTGCACTATTATGTATGAAGGAATCGTTTTGACCATACGTTGCAAGATCTTTTTGATACATACTGTAAGGCGAGCTCCTACCCACAACAGTTGCGTTTCCCTTATAGAGCTTTATTTTTACTTTTCCTGTAATCCTCTCGCTGAAAGAATCTATAAAAGAATCAAGAGCATTCTTTAGTGGTGAAAACCAAAGCCCATCATATATCAAACAGGAGTATTTTTCGTCAATTAAAGACTTAAAATGATACAGATCTCTTGGTAAAACTAAAGATTCAAGATCCCTGTGCGCCTTTACAAGAACAGTAGCGGCAGGAGCCTCATAAACCTCTCTTGTTTTTATACCTACTAATCTGTTCTCTACCATATCAGAACGTCCAACCCCGTGAGATCCTGCAATCTTATTTAGTTTTTCTACGAGTTCTTCTGGCTTCATCTCATTAGAATTTAGCCTAACTGGAACGTTGTTTTCAAATTCAATTTCTACGTACTCAGGTTTATCGGGTGCCTTTTCAGGAGAAACAACTAGATGAAATGCCTCTTCTGATGGTTCCTTTTCGATATCCTCAATAGGACCAGCCTCAATGCTTCTTCCCCATAAATTCAAATCAATTGAAAACGGACTTTTTTTGCCCACTGGCACAGGTATATTATTTTTTTGTGCATAATCAATTTCCTCTTCTCTCGTCATAACCCATTCCCTCATTGGAGCCCATATTGCTAGATCTTCCTTAAGAGTTTTAATTGTTAAGTCAAACCTCACCTGATCGTTTCCCTTTGCTGTGCACCCATGAGACACAGCAGAAGCATTATGCTCTTTTGCAAGCTTTACCAGATAAGAGGCAATTAATGGCCTAGATAGTGCAGCAGAAAGATGATAATTGTACTCGTAAGTGCAATTAGCTCTAAGTGCTTTAAACGCATAATCAGTCAAAAACTCACGTCTCAAATCTAATGCGATCGCTTTTATTGCACCAACATTTCTTGCTTTTTCGACAATAGGCTCAATTTCTTCTCCTTGTCCAATATCAACAGTAAGAGTTATAACTTCAGAGTCATATTTTTCCTGTAACCACTTTATGGCAACAGATGTGTCAAGACCACCAGAATAAGCTAATATTACTCTTTTTTTCATTATAAACCTCCTATTTTTGCCTTTTCCCTTTTCGTTTAGATTCTAAATTTCTTTTCAAATCAAGAAGTCTTTCCTCACTTTGTTTTTTAAATATATTCATTTTATCCTCAAAACTTATTGCGGCCTGCTTAATAGAAAGTTCAATTTTTCCATCATTTTTAATAGACAAAACCTTTACTCTTATTTTGTCACCCTTTTTAATTACAGTATCAACATCCCTTACGTAATCCTCTGAAACCTCAGAAATGTGCACAAGTCCTACCTCTCCTGAGGGAAGTTCAATAAAAGCTCCAAATTTTGCTGTTCCAATTACTACACCCTCATAAAATTCCCCGGGCATGATGTGAACCATAAAGTCCTAGCTACCTCCGTCTTTTTTTATAATTATTAGTTTCTCGTCTTTATAAAGAAAAGAATAATTCTTTCTTAAATAAAAATCCAACCAAACAGGGTCATTAAATAGCTTAATTCTTCTATCAAGCACGTTAATTTCGTTTTCTAATCTTTTTTTCTTCTCTAAAAAAGAGGCCTTTTCTTTATTTAGAACTGCAACTTTATTTATGCCATCTATAACCCATAAAGCTAAAACAACCAAGAGAATTATCAGCAAAAAAAACCACAAACTTCTCAAAGGACCATATTTATTTGGCCTTGATCTAGGTCGTAATCTTGTATCCCATGCCTCTCTTGGGCGATTCATCTTCAACAACTACAACTATTGGTTTTGGCAAAGCAATTTCAATCTTATCTCCCGCCTTTACACTGTAATCAGGCTTTGCAACTTTACCATTAACTAAAACAAATCCAGAATCGCATATCTGTTTTGCTATAGTTCTTCTTTTAATTAAACCTGTTGCCTTAAGCCACTTATCTAGTCTCAAGTTTTTTTGCTTTTTCCCAATAAAGATCAAGCTCTTCAATGCTTAGATCAGAAATTTTTAAATTGTCTTCTTTAATAATTTTTTCCATTAAAACAAATCTTTTTATAAATTTCAATGTAGAAAGCCTTAATGCATCTTCAGGATGTATACCAAAAAACCTTGCTAAGTTTACAACACTAAAAAGTATATCTCCCACTTCATCTAACATTTTATCTCTATCATTAGAATTCATAACGCCCTTAAATTCATCGACTTCTTCTTTAATTTTTTCAAGGATACCGTCAGCTTCCTTCCAATCAAAGCCAACATTTTTGGCTTTCCTTTGGGCTTTATAGGCCAATATCAAAGCAGGAAGAGCAGTAGTAAAGTCAGAGAATATACCTTCTTCAGAGGCATTATTCTTAGATTTTAGTTTCAAATCTTCCCATCTTTTTAAAACTTCATCAGAATTTTTAAGGCGCACATCTCCAAAAACATGAGGATGCCTATATATTAACTTCTTTACAAGAGAATCTATAACGTCATCAATACTAAAGTTTGACCTCTCTGCCTCTATCTGTGAATGAAAAACTACCTGTAAAAGTAGATCCCCTAACTCCTCTTTTAACAAATAAGGATCCCTTTTATCTATTGCGTCTATTACTTCATAGGTCTCTTCAATGAGATTCGATTTCATACTCTCATGGGTTTGCTCCTTATCCCATGGGCAACCATTCTCTGACCTAAGAATTTTAACTACTTCTACGAGATCAAAAAAACTATAACGTTCTTTAGATAGAGTATTGTCCATAGTTTCTAATTGTTATTTACTCTGAGAATTTTCTTGGTTAGGATTACTTTGTCCACTCTCTGAATTCGTTTTAGGGTTAACACTTGGCTCTGGCCCCTGAATTGGCTTGCCAACCCTCATTGAGTTTAGCAACGAGGCTACCCAAAACTTGAATCTCTCCCATGCTGTTATTACTGGATTGTCCATTGGCGCAACAATTGGGTTTGGAGTAATCTTTGCTTGCTCCTTTTTCTCCTTAAACCACTTTTCTAAGCTTTGAGCTTGTTTGTTTCTAAGAAGTTGAGCAGTTAGTTTATCTTTTACCTCATCAAATGATAGTTCTTTCGCCGGCTTTGTGCCAAGTTTTTCAATTATATGATAGCCAAAAGGACTTTTTATTGGTTTAGAAAATTCATTATCTTTGAGAGCCTCAGCAGCCTTCGCTAGATCTGGAACTAAACTTGCTTTTGATATCCAACCCAAATCCCCACCTTTATCCTTTGTAGGGGTATCTATCGAATATTCCTTTGCAAGCGTTGCGAAATCCTTCCCCTCCTTAAGTTGTTGATATATGTTATTGGCCTCCTGTTCAGTCTTAACCAGTATGTGCCTCAAATGGATCTCCTCTGGCTGTACAAACTCTTTTTTGTGCGCCTCATAATAAGCCTTTACCTCAGCTTCCGATATGGTTACGTTAGAAGTCAATTTCTTAAAAAGGGCCTCAGCAGTAAGCTGTTGTTCAATAATATTCCTTAATTCCCCCATAGATATCTTTTGTTTTGCCAGAGCCTCAAAGAAATCCTTTTCAGAGGGGAAGCTTTTCTTTATTTCATCAATTCTTGCATCCACCTCAGATGGAGTAATTTTTATGTTCTCCTTTTTCGCTTCCTGTGTAATTATCTTGTTATCTATCATATGACTCAAAACTTGCTTCTTTAACTCAAGGAAAAAGGATGCCTCTTTCGGATCATAGAGGTTTATACCATATTGTTGATAATAACTAACAGCATCACCCAAAGTTTTTTCATATTCGTATCTTCTTATTGGTTCGCCGTTTACTGTCGCCACAGGTTGAAATTCAAACAGAGTATAAGCGCCTGAAATAGCTAAAACAACAACTAAAACACCCAACCAAAATTTAACGTTCCTCAAAAAGCCAAATCTAGGCAAAAATTTAAACCCTTTACCTCCCCTTTCACCCTTTGAACTATTTAGCTGTGTGTTGCTATCTTCTTTTTTCTTTCTAATAGAAAACAATTAATTTATTACCTCCTCAAAAATTTGCATTAATTATAACAAAAATATAAGAAAAAAAAATAAAACCCCCTTCAAAAAGTGAAGGGGGAAATCTTTATAATCTTTAATTTAGGCTTTAAAAGCCTTCTCAAGAGGTGGAGCAATCTGTTTCTTTCTTGACATCACACCGGGAAGCCACAAAGAATTCCCCTCAGGCTTCTTTCCAAATGCCTTCTCTATTATTCCAGGATCCCCTGCAAAGAACAATTCGGATCCCTCTTTCATAATATCTGTGGCAGCAAAAGCAACCATTGCATACCCACCAGAATTCTTTAGATCTTCAATAAACTTAATTATCTCATCCTTCCTGTCATAAGCTTCATTAATATCAAGAATCTCTGTTTGACCAATACCAACTTTTTTCCCGCCAAAATCAAAGTCTTTGTAATCCTTTTTTACAACGCTATCAATTGGCTTGCCAATGATGCTACCCTGTACCTTCTTAATCTCTATGCCAAAAGCGTTTACATCATCTATTCCAGCAATTTTTGCAAGTTCCTTTGCTATTACCTTATCTTCTTCTGTCGTTGTAGGAGACTTAAAGATTACGGTATCGGAGAGAAGTGCGCTCAATAAAAGCCCTGCCAATTTTGGCTTATCTTTTATTTTATCCATATAATGCTTTGCCAAAATTGTACAGGTTGACCCAAGAGGCTCATTCAAAATATAGATTGGAGTATTGTTTACAAAATTGAACTTATGATGGTCAATTATTTCTATAACCATCGATGAATCTTCCCCACAAACCCTTTGAGAAGATTCGTTGTGATCCACCAAAACAAGCTTTTTACCTTCAACGTTTTCTAAAAGCTCAGGTTCTTTAAACCCAAATTTGTTCAATACAAATTTTGTTTCATCATTCAACTCGCCTGCTCTTGCACTCTTATAGCCCTTTAATTCAGCGTATACGATAGCAGAGCAAACGCTGTCAGTATCTGGTGCCTTGTGACCAACTACATAAACTTCTGACATTAAGTGAATACCCCCTTAACATATAATTTTAACTTATGGATAGTATAACAAAATTTATATCTAAATTCAACAAGATTTATTACCTTCTTCCTTAAATTTAAAAGTAGAACTAACAACGATAATATCACAGAAATAGATTATTAGTTCTAATAAATATTTATATATTAAGAAAGTTTTTTTATACACTTCCACTTAAGAGTTTATTTCGTTAAAGATACTTTGCAATTCATCTTCTGTTTTTTTTAGTTTACTTTTACAGATATTTACAAGAAACAATGCCCTTTTAACAATCTCAGAGAGTTCATCCATATCAATTTCATCGGATTCAATCCTTGCAACTATAGAGTTTAATTCATTTAAAGCTTCCTTATAACTAATATCCTCATTCATCACCTCTAACCTTCCTTTCTACAACGCTAAATACGTCAAAATTTAAAAAGTGTGTCAATATTTTCGAACCCTCTTCAACGTCTTCATACTTTTTAATTATTTTTCCGTTTAAAGTTGTGATCGAAAACCCCTTTTTCAAGATTTCCCTTGGATCTTTTAATTTTACTTCTTTTTCAATGTTGATTATTGTTTTAATGCTTTTTTGTAATATTTCTATCGAGCAACTTCTTAATTTGTACTCGCTTCTTTCCAAAAAAGAGTATTCATTTTTTACTCTTTCTTTCAATTTGGAAAAGATATTAAAAAGAATTTTATCGTTTTTTCTCTTTTCTAAATCAATTCTCCTAAACAGTTCAGGGAAAATTCTATTACCTATAAAGTTAATATTTGATTTTGAGGTATTCAAATTCTCAAGTACTTTTTCTTTTATTCTAAGGGATATATTTTCTAAAGCTCTTGCCTCGCTTTTTAGTCTAGCAGAGCTAAGATTAAAGATCTTATGCAGTGCATCTGTTAAATAGTCGTCAAAAGCCTCAACGGCGTTTATCAAAAAGTGAGCTACAGCAGTCGGATTTTTGAATCCTTTATAAGCTACGTAATCTAAAACAGTCTTGTCCCTATCATGTCCTATACCAACAAGTACCGGAATAGGAAATTGTGAAATCTTCTTTGCAAGATCATAGCTATTAAAACAGTCCAATTCCCCTACCGATCCTCCTCCTCTTACAATAACTACAACTTCAAAATTGCCACATTCAATTATTTCATCTAGGGATTTTATTATAGAGGTTTCTACATCCTTTCCTTGCATAACGGAATAAAACAATCTTAAATTAAAACGATAGCCTTTATCGTTATACATTAGATGGTTTACAAAATCTTCATAACCAGCAGCACTCTTAGATGATATTAAAGCAATATTTTGAGGAACAATCGGAAACTCAAGCCTTTTGTTTAGTTCAAGCAACCCCTCACTTTCAAGCCTATTTAATATTTGACTCTTCCTTAATTGCATTTCTCCAATTGTATAGGACGGATCAATGTTTAAGATATTTAAAGTTAGGCCATAAGATGGATGATAGCTAACTTTTACTTTTGCTAGGATTTTCATCCCCTCAGACAACTTCTCGCCTACAATTGTCTCAAAAACATCAAGTATGAATTTCTTATCATTCCAGATTACTGCACGGTTCTTTGCAATTACCTGATCGTCTTTTTTTTCGATTAATTCGATATTTGTAAATCCGCCTGCGTTATAAATAATTCTCGATATCTCAGAAACCAAAAGAACATCGCCTTCAAAGTTTTCTTTAATAACTTTTTGTATTAATAAATTTAGTTCATATAAAGTAAGCGCTTTGCAATTCTGGGTCATCAATTTATCTACCCTCACTTTTTTTATAATTTTAAAACAATTGTGCTAAAATTAAATCGGTTATTTAGAATACAAGGGGTGACAAATTGAAAGCGACTTTTGACTTTATTCCAAAAAACGTAAGAAGTATTAAGAAGAATCTTAGCGTTCCAGAACTAATCGAAATAGCCATCAAGAACGGTGAGGGGGTTTTAACAAGTGATGGTTCTCTTTGTGTAAAAACAGGAAAGTTTACCGGTAGGTCACCAAATGACAGGTTTATAGTTTACGATGACGTAACAAAGGACACCGTAGATTGGGGAAAGGTAAACCTACCTTTACCAGAAGAAAACTATAAAATAATTAAATCAAAAGCTTTGGCATATATGCAAAATAAAGACATTTTGGAATTTAGTGGTTGCATAGGATCAGACCCAGATTATCAGTTTAACGTTCACGTATTTTGCGAGTACGCATTTTCAGCCCTCTTTTCAAAATTTTTATTTATTAACAATGAGAACAAAACAGATAAAACATATATAGTGTACGTATTACCAGGCTTTGCTGTTGATCCAAAAACAGACAAGACTAATTCTGATGCTGCAATAATTCTCAATTTTAAAGAGAAAACAATAATTATTTCTGGTAGTATGTATTGCGGGGAAATAAAAAAGGCAATCTTTACCAGTATGAATTATTTTTTGCCAGAACTAGAAGTCCTACCTATGCACTGCAGCGCGAATATTGGAAAAAACAATGACGTTGCGCTTTTCTTTGGACTTTCAGGCACTGGAAAAACCACGCTTTCCAACGATGTTGAAAGAAGATTGATTGGTGACGATGAACACGGATGGTCGGATAATGGTATTTTCAATTTTGAAGGGGGTTGTTATGCAAAGTGTATCAACCTATCCCCTGAAAATGAGCCTGTAATTTATAATTCAATTAAATTTGGTAGTTTGCTAGAAAACGTTATCCTTAATAAAGACAGAATTCCAGACTATACAGACTCGTCTATTACAGAGAATACAAGAGCCGCATACCCTATGAAAGCAGTCAGCATAGCCAATGACAAGCTCTATGGACCACATCCAAAATGTATTATATTCCTTACTGCCGAT
This sequence comes from Thermodesulfobium sp., assembly GCF_053498235.1. Taxonomy (NCBI): domain Bacteria; kingdom Pseudomonadati; phylum Thermodesulfobiota; class Thermodesulfobiia; order Thermodesulfobiales; family Thermodesulfobiaceae; genus Thermodesulfobium; species Thermodesulfobium sp. Next base: position 19,913 of record NZ_JBRCUV010000010.1, on the reverse strand, counting down.
GCCTTTGGCGTAATGCCACCTGTTGCAAAGCTAAGTCCAGAAGAAGCCAAAAATTTCTTTCTTTGCGGATATACAAGCAAATTGGCTGGGACAGAAAGAGGAATAATCGAGCCTCAAGCAACGTTTTCACCATGTTTTGGAGCTCCCTTCATGCCTAGAAAGCCAATAGAGTATGCCTCATTGTTGGAAAAGAAAATAAGACAACATAATGTAAGAATATATCTCTTAAATACGGGTTGGATTTCAGGACCATTTGGTATCGGAAAAAGAATAGACATTAAGACCACAAGAAAAATAGTAAAACATATCATTGAAGGCACAATTGAAAATTCACATTTCATAAAAGATAGTTACTTTAATCTAACTATACCCGAATACTTAGATGGAATTAATCCAGAAATCCTTAATCCAATCAATTGCTGGGAAAATAAAGAAAATTACAAACAAAAGGCTATTGAATTAGCAAAAAGGATTGAAGAACAGATTAAAAAGCACAAAGAATAATAATGGCATAACATTTTTTGAAGTTTTAGTTTCTATATTTGTTGTTCTAATCTTATTATTTAACATAGCTCCTAATTATTTAGAAGACATTACTCTAAATTGGCAGTTAGAAAATCAAGCGAATTTAATTGCTCAAAATCTTAGAATCATAAGAAATTCAGCGTTTAATGGTCAAACATACTCACTACTTTTTGATATTGGACAAAATGCATATTATGTGTTGTCCGATGACGGCAAAACATCTTCAAAATACGTGCTACCAAACAATATAACACTAAAAAAGGCTTATTGCGGAACATCCAACAGATGTAGTTTTAGCGTTCACGGAGTTCCAAAAGAAGGCGGCGGGAAAGTTTCTCTTATTGCTAAAAAGATTAACAAAGAAATAGACATCGTAATCGGCACAGCAACCGGAAGAATATGGATTAACAAAAACGTTAATTGAGTTCTATAGATACGTTAGGCAACCACATAATTGGTATCTTCCAAATGTGAACTACAGAGTTCTCAGCTGATAGCTGTTTTGTATTTATGTTATAAGAAATTTTGCTAGCACTAATAGGGCTACCTAGAGCAACCCCATCTATATCCTGTAAATCAAGGATAAATCCTGTAGTAGTTTTTTCAAGCTTTGCATCTCTCCCAGAAAAGAAGAAATCCTTGCCTTCCACAAGAACTTCGCCATTTGTCTGTCCCCTTTTTTCAAATGGGTTATATTCTAATTCTCTAGTATAGATATTAAAACTTTTATTATAGATGTGAACGTTATTGTTCAAAATAACATTCGTCTTTCCAAGAGAAAAAAGATCGCCAAAATTTAATTTCCCTAACCCCCCACCTCCGCAATCAACTTTTAAGCCATCATAGTTAAAGCTTATAACATCCTTTGGGGTTAACTTTTGCTTTTCTAAGTCAAAATATTGTCTCTTATTGGAAATCTCAAGATTGTTAGCATAAAAAATTATTAAAAAAGCTATAGCAAAAACCGCTAGAATTAAAATAAAATTTCTATTTAAAAACCACAAGAGCTACAATCTCCTCCTGAGCAGTTGGCACAAGAAGAGCTTGATGGAGAAGAACTAATTTCAATTGAACTATCCGCTTTATCAGAAGACTTAACCCTTGAAACCATTGGTCTTGAGATGACCCTCTTAACATTCATGGAATTGCATTTTGGGCAGTTTACTACCTCATCCTTTTTGTCAACGCTTCTTAAAAGAGTAAAAACATTATTGCACTCACCACATTTATACTCGTAAAAAGGCATTATAATTACCTCCTATATTTGTAATTTTCATAGTTTCTTTCATAAAACTTAGTCCTTAAATAATCGTAAAAAGAGTTGTCAAACAGATCGAGAGGGCCATAGAGTTTGCCATTTTGAACGCTAAAGCCTATAGCCAATGATTTTGGAAAATCGAATACATTTGACGTATCGTAAAAAGTAACAGGTAAGATATCTCTAGATAAAATATCCAAAATGAAATTCAAGGGATAATATGGCTTAGAAACTCTCCATACTGATACACTAGAATCTTCTAACGATGCCATTAAAGGTTGTGAATTTTGATATAAGACAGATTCAACATAAAAGTCTGAACCTGTTCTTTTTATTTCTTCTGCCAACTCAAAGAGTTCTTCAAATTGATTGTAAGATTTTGCCTGGGCTCCAAATCTTAAATTAATAGTAAACACAAGATCGCTGTTCGACAAAAAATCTTTAACCTTTGAAAAAGGATCAAATAACAAATTTAAAATCCTCATATTATGAAGTTTAACATCAATATTGGTAGCAAAAAATATCAATATAGATTCATTCTTTCTCTCTGTAAAAGAGAAATTTCTAAACTGTTTAAGAGTGTCTTTCTCAAAGGCAAAGCTGCACTCACATTTCTCTAGATTTTCTATTGCACCGTAAACTATACTATCAACATCGCCTTTCTCTTTAAACCTCTCGGCGTCAGACAACAGTATTATCGATACTTTATTCGAAAGCGTCAAAACGTTATAGTCCAAAATTTCCTTTTTACTAACCAATTCTGAAAGAAAACACTCTAATTTCTCAATAACAACAGGGTGAACGCTCACGTTGTCCACATAGCCTGAAACGCAAAATTTTATAAAATCTAATCTAATTTTCATGAAAGGCTCCTAATCCCTTTATACAAGAAAACATTTAGAATCAGTAGCATAACGTTTACTTTTCCAAGTTATACCTGGTAATTCCAGAAGGTCCACCAATCCAAAGCGTGTTGTCATATACTGCAAGCGCTTTAATATCGTTATCTAGTAAACCATCTGCCTTTGTAAGTTTACTAAAATCACCTGTCGATTCGTTGTATATTAAAACTCCCTTTGGAGTCATCATGAATACCTTGCCATTTTGATATACAAAACCCACTATAGAGTCCGAGTAAATCTTTGGGACATAATAGTCTTTAAATTTATTATCTTTTCTAATATAATGCACTACTCCATAACCTGTTATGAAAGAGGATTGATCCTGAAATATACTAAACCATGCGCCATCATCGGTTACAATTCCCTGTTCTATCCACGGATAAGACGTTATCCCTGGTGGGTAATCAGCTGGAAGATAATTGATCCACTTATGGGATTTCTTATCATAAATATTTAGCGCGCACGATATATTCAATCCTAACATATTCGTTTCTCTTGAAACAGCATAAATCTTGTCTTTATCGCCCAAGATCAGAGTAAAAGCGCCCATTATTATATGATCTTTTCCAGAATAAGGGGTAATCTTATTCGTTTTAAGATCCATCTTGTACAAACCTGTTTCAGTTCCAACCCATAGGTCATTAGAGTCCATATAAATACTTAGAACTGAACTAAAAGCATGATAATCCTTCTCAGGGAAAGAGGCTACTAGCTTGGGTACTTTAAGATCCCAAAGTTCGATACCATTTTTACCACCAAGCCAAAAATAAGAATCGCCTTGATAAAAAACGGTATTGTAATCAAATTTTGAATCCAGATCAACCCACTTTTTATTCTTCAGATACATAAGTTTCCTTTTATTTTCTCCATTTTGAAAAAGGGCATAAACGTTGTCCTTATCAAAATAAAACTTTTCAACTTGGTATCCTAATGGATAGCCATCATTATAAGGTATAACGTTTGATGCAGATTGGATTAAAAAAATTCCAAAACTCGTTGCTGCCCAAACGTCATTCCCATTTTGAACACCAAGAGCCTTAATATCCTTCAACTTATCAAAGGTAATTATAGAACCAGGTGCTTCCTTGTTAAGCGCTACAAAATAACCTATAACCCATCCCTCTGAGTTGTCCTGAAACTTTACTTTATACCAGTCTCCCTGTTTAGCAATCGATTGAATTGGGGTGGTCTGATTTATTATTTTGATAATCTTAAAATTTGTACCTGGCCCTTCTCTGACAGGTATGTTATTTCCAACTAAATTCCCATCAGGAGCAAAGGCCGCATATGCATTGGCAAACAACAAACTCCAAAATACTAAAAACAAAAGAACTTTCTTAATATTGTTCATTTTAATCATTTCCTATCCTTTCTGTTACGTATTTCGTGGATAATCCCAAGAGCAGCGATAGCACCCTCTCCTACAGCAGTTGAAACTTGATATGGCTCTCCTGTACAATCTCCTGCTGCATATATTCCTGGAATATTAGTTTTCATTGATCTGTCAACTATAACCGCCTTTGTCTTTTCATCTATTTCAAGACCTAAAAACCTTGCTATATCGATAGAACCCATATTTCCTAAAGCAAAGAAAACGCCATCAGAAGCTATAATCTCGTTATTATCCAGCAAAATGCCACTAACCTTTTCATTATCGCCAACTACCTCTAGAACTTTACCTGTGACTAAGTTGACGTTGTTTAGTTTTAGTTTATTTATAAAATTCTCAGACATGTCAAATTTTTTATCATGAGAAACTACTGTTATTTTTGAAGCAAATGGCACAAGGTCTAACGCCTCTTTGGCAGCCAGATCCTTGTTCCCTATTACTACGACAGGTCTGTCTTTATAAAAAAACCCATCACAGGTACTGCAATATGAAACACCTTTGCCAATATACTCAACCTCATTTTTTATGCCAGAAGGCTTTACGCTTAATCCCATAGCCAAGACTAAGAAATCCCCTTCAAAGTGATTTTCCCTGTTAGTTTCAACGTAAAAACCACCATTCTCGGAAAAATTAGCCGCAATTACCTCTTCTTCCACAATAGACGCCCCAAATTTTTTTGCCTGGGCAACTGATCTTTCCTTAAATTCTTTTCCCGAAATGCCCTCTGGAAAGCCCAAATAGTTTTCAATCTTGTGAGCCCAAGACGCCCTTGAACCATCTGGCAATCCCAGCACGAGAGTCGAAAGATTAGCCCTTGACGCGTAAACTGCAGCCGACAAACCAGCTGGTCCAGCTCCTAAAATAATCACATCATATCTCAAAGGTACATACCTCCAAACAGTAATTTAATCATTATAAACTATGTTTTAGATAATAAATATTATAAAATTTTTTTTGAATTATTACCTGGGCAAATAGTTTAAAGGATTTACATACCTTCCATCTACTTTAACTTCGAAAAGCACGTGCGGACCGGTAGACCAACCAGTACTTCCAGCATAAGCAATTACTTGACCTTGACTTACTCTTTGACCTACAGATACAACTATAGAACTATTATGAGAATATGAGGTGCTAATACCATCACCATGGTCAATCGTTACAATTTCACCATAACCATGTTCCCAACCAGCATAAGTTACTATACCTCTATCTGCAGCTCTAACTGGAGTACCATAAGGAACTCCTATGTCGATTCCAGTGTGAAATTCTGGAGTGCCAAAAATAGGATGAATCCTCCATCCAAAACCAGATGTTATTGGACCATTTACAGGCCATATAAAATCTCCAGGAAATCCCCTACCTCTATAAGCAAGGGCTACACGTTCGTATTTGTTGCTGTTGTCACTCGATGTCCACTTGTTTTCTACCTCAGATACCACATCAAGTCCAGGTATAAATATATCCTGTCCTATTTGAAGTTCTTGAGGATTCGGTATATTATTGGATTTCAAAATTCTTTCTTCACTTACACCATAAATGTCGCAAATCTCACTTAAAGTGTCACCTGGCTGAACGGTATACACAACTCCGTTCATGTTAGGAATTTTCAATTTTTGACCAATTTTAAGATAGCTATCATCCCTAATATCGTTAAGGAGCTTTATAGTTTGATAGTTAACGTTAAATTTTTTAGCGATGCCTTCAAGCGTGTCACCTGGCTGAACGCTGTATTCCTGAATATAAAATTTCTGCTCATCTGAAGCTACTTTGCTACTCGCTTGAACAGCAGTTCCCTGAACTACAGGACTTGCAATCTTAATATTCTCTTGATTTGTGCTCGCGCAGTTTGTAATGATTAACCCCCCAACAATTAGAGGAACAACGGGGAAAAAGTAACAAATTTCTTTTTTGTAACGCGATAAAAAATGTCTAACGGTGCAAAACCTGAATTTTTTAAAAAGATTACCCAATAATACCACCTCACACTTCAAAAAATTTAGTACAGTTAAAAATTTATGATATAATCAAATACGTTGTGCCCGTAGCTCAGTTGGATAGAGCGTTGGACTACGAATCCAAAGGTCACAGGTTCGAATCCTGTCGGGCACGCCACTCAGAGCTTTCTTTTACCTTAGAAATCTTTCTCTCTTTTTGACCTCCCTAGTTATAGCCCTTAACCCTTAGTCCCATTTAAAAGCTTTTTAAAAGCTAGATCATTTTCATTAGATTTAAATTAAAACAAACGAAAACAATCTTAAAGTATATTTTTTTTAACCGAATATGTCAAACTTTATTGTCATAAAAACATTTATTTTATTGTCAATAATGCGCGCCAATTCCTATTTTAAAGTAACACGACATATCAAAATTCTAATTAAAGATGTTGACAAAATTAAGAGAAAAGTATATACTTAATTTCGAATTTTCGAATATATAAAACTATGAAAGAGGTGAAAAAAGTCAACCTACTTCAGCTATTCGAAGCGCATGCAGAGCTTTGCAAAAGCCTTTCTAATCCAAAAAGGCTAATGATTATAGCAATGCTTACTGAAGGGGAGGCAAGCGTAACGGAAATTTCAAAAACAATCGATGCAAGACCTTCTACAGTAAGTCAACACTTAGCCTTACTCAGATCACACAACTTAGTTAGTACAAGAAAAGAAGGCAAAACAATTTATTATTCGCTTTCAGACAAAAGGCTTGGAGATGCTTGTAACCTAATCAGACAAATTCTTTACGAAATTATGAAAAAGCACGGCAATTTTGCAAAAGAGATGAGTTTAGAAAGCAATTTTCTCTGTTTTAAAGTAAAAAAATAAATTAAATTTCAGGAGGTTTGAAATGAGTTTAGATTTAAAAAATTTGAAAGTAGACAAAACAGTAGATGCAAGAGGAAGCGCCTGTCCAGGGCCATTACTTGCAGCTAAAAGAGAAATAGTATCTATCCCTATTGGTGGAATTATGGAAGTTCTATCCTCCGATGAAGGCACAAATGAGGATTTACCGTTATGGGCAGAAAAGGTTGGACACGAATTTCTGGGCACTGTTGAAGAGGCCGGATATTGGAAACTTTATGTGAAAAGAGGAAAATAAGGTGTCTAATAACCCAAAGATCTTAGTTTTTTCTACAAATAATATCTCAGATCCGGGTATTGACCTTGCTGGTGCCTCACACATGGATTATCCGGAATCCGTTAAAGTGATATCAGTACCATGTTCTAGCGGTATAAGTCCAAAATGGATTTTAAATGCCATAAAAAGCGGTTTTGACGGTGTATTTATAGCTGCAGATGGTACAGATTGTCCATATTTAACAGATTGCACCGATAGAACCGCAAAAATAGTTGAAAAATCTCAAGAACTCCTTACAGCCAATAACCTCGATCCCAGAAGAGTAAAGATGGCTGCAATATGCTCAGTTTGTGCTGAATCCTTTGTCTTGCATATCAAAAAGTTTCATAAAGCACTAAGTGAGTTAAATTAATTAATGATTACAAGGAGTTAACGGTGAGTGACTATAAAAAATTTGACGCTTTAGTTATTGGTGGGGGAATTGCGGGAATGGAATCATCCATCTTGCTTGCCGATATGGGGTTCAAAGTTCTTCTTGTAGAAAAGGAGTCTAGCATAGGCGGCAAGATGATATTGCTTAGCAAAGTATTCCCTACTCTCGACTGTTCCAGTTGTATATCTACTCCTAAAATGGCTGCTACAGCAGCTCACAAAAATATTACGATATTAAATTACAGCGAAGTTGAAGAGATAAAAAGAGAAAACAATTCGTTTGTCGCCAAAGTGCTTAAAAGAGCTTCTTTTGTAGACCCATCAAAGTGTACAGGTTGTGGACAGTGTGAACTAGCTTGCACTGTCCCTCTACTAGATCAGTTCAATTGTGACCTGGTACCAAGAAGGGCAGCATACATCGCATTTCCTCAAGCAGTGCCAAAGAAAGCTGTAATAGAAAGATTTGGCACATCTCCATGCACCTTTGTCTGTCCTGTTGGCGTAAAAGCTCACGGGTTAGTTTCACTATCAAGATCTGGAAAATTCGAAGAAGCATATCAATTACATCTTGAAGACTCTCCTTTGGTTGGAACTCTTAGCAGGATTTGCTCTGCTCCGTGCGAAAAAAGATGTACCAGAAATCAATTAGAAGGATCTATCCCTATTAGAAATATCAAAAGGTATATTGCTGACAAACACTTTGAAAACTTTCCTACACCCCAAAAGGTAGAACCGAAAAATCTATCAGATAAAAGGGTTGCAATTGTTGGCTCTGGCCCATCAGGCCTTAGCGCAGCATATTATCTTGCAAAAAGGGGCTACAGGATTACTATTTTTGAATCCTCAAATAAATTGGGAGGTAAACTTCGATTAATACCGGATTATCTACTTCCCAAAAGCCTTTTAGAAAGAGATATTGAAGAGATAACATCATATCAGAATGTTGAAGTAAAACTTAACACCAAGGTATCCTCTCTGAAAGAATTAAAAGATGACGGATTTGATGTAGTTTTATTGTCAACAGGTACTAGGTATGAGGAAAGTGATTATCCTGAATCCTTAAAGCAAAAGAACGTCATAGATGCAATAAAATTTTTAGAAAACAGCGATCTTCACAAGAATTTAGAGTTCAAAAATGTCGTAGTAATTGGTGGGAACAATATTGCAATGCACTGTGCCAGGGTAGCTCTTAGATACAAGGCAAATGTTTCTATTCATTTTGAAAAAGATAGAATTGACATGAGTGCATCAAAGAAAGAAATTGATGACGCCATAAATGAGGGAGCAAAACTAGTTCTTAACTCACAACTCGACAAATTAGAGAGTGTAGATATTATAGTCTATTCAGCAGATCCAAAACCTAACTTGTCATTTTTAGATAGATCAGAATTAGAGTCACCTTCATTGGAGGCAAACGAATTTCAACAGACCCAAATACCCTGGGTATTCGCTTGTGGAGATGTCGTTCATGGACATTCAAACATTCTAAAGGCTATTTCAACTGCCAAAAAGGCTGCCTTTTATGCAGATCTATTCTTGAAGAACATAGATTTAAATTCAGCGAAATTTGATGACAGACTACCTGCTGTAAAGCCAAATGAAATAAAGGAACGCTATAATTCGAACTTTCCAAAGCACATGAAGTTTTTGCCTCATTTAAGAACTAAAGAGCTTAATTTTGAAGAAATAGAGCAAACAATACCTGAAGAAGATGTAAAAAGATATGCTACAGGTTGCCTAGACTGTGGCGGATGCAGCGAATGCCACCAGTGCGTGAACATTTGTCCTGCTAACGCAATAGACTTTTCAATTAGAGACGTAAGATATGAAGTAAAAGTAGATACTGTAATTGTTTCTACAGGATTCAAATTGTTTAACGCAAGCAAAAAGGAAATATTTGGTTTTGGTAGATTTCCAAATGTCATAGATGCCATGCAAATGGATAGAATACTTGCTCCAACCAGGCCATACAACGCTGTAATAAGACCGTCAGACGGCAAGGTACCATCAAACATTGCTATGATCTTGTGCGTGGGCTCTCGTGACAGAAAAATAAACAACAATATATGTTCAAGAGTTTGTTGCATGTACTCTTTGAAACAGGCACAACTTATAATGGGTGCTTTACCTACAGCAGATTTAACAATTTATTACATCGATATAAGAGCCTTCGGAAAAGGATATGAAGAGTTTTATAACCAGGCGAAAGAAATGGGGATAAGGTTCGTAAAGGGAAAGGTAGCACGAATAGAAGAAGACGAAGAAAACAACCTTAATCTATTTTATGAGGATATCGAGGAAGACGGCCATGTAAAGGTTGCAAATCATGATTTGGTAATACTGTCAGTTGGATTGCTCTCAAATTCATCTGCCTTTGACCCATTCAAAGAACTAAAGCTTGAGTCTGACGAGCACATGTTCGTTAAAGAAATAGACGAAAACGTAGAACCTGCCAAAACATCAATAGATGGAATATTTGTAGCAGGAACATCTGCCTCTATAAAGGATATCCCCGATTCTGTCATACACGCAGGAGCTGCTGCAGCTCAAGCAGCTGGATATATTACTAAAATGAGGAGGGGGCTATGAGCAATAGAATTGGAGTTTTTATATGTTATTGTGGCGGCAACATATCAGATTATGTAGACGTAGAAAGAGTAAAAGATGCAGTAGCAAACGATGAGGGCGTTGCATATGCAAAAACTAATATGTTTACGTGCTCTGATAGCGCTCAAACAGAAATGATAGAAGCCATAAAAGAAAAAAACCTTGATGGAATCGTAATAGCTTCATGCTCTCCAAAGCTTCACTTAAAAACTTTTCAAAATATGGCACAGAGGGCTGGGCTAAATCCCTATCAGTATACTCAGGTAAATATCAGAGAGCAATGCTCATGGGCTCACACTCACAATAAAGAAGCTGCTACTGAAAAAGCAATTGATTTGGTCAGAGCAGGTATAGCAAAGACTAGAAATTCGATTCCCTTGACACCCTTAAGGGTAAATACTGTAAATCAGGCTCTAATAATTGGTGGTGGTATATCTGGATTAAGATGTGCTTTAGCGCTCTCTGAAATGGGAATTTTTGCTCATGTAATAGAAAAGGAATCAAAAATAGGAGGAAATCTAAACGATATAGGGCTGGTCTTTCCTGATAAGAAAAACGGATATGAATTAATAGATGAGCTCGCAAATGAAATTAAAAAGAGAGATAACATAAAGATCTACACAAATGCAAGATTAACAAAGAAACAAGGAAGTGTTGGCAATTTTGAATGCGAGATAGTGTCAAAAGAGGAGAGGTTAACCCTAAACGTTGGTTCAATAATTCTTACAACAGGTTTTAGGCCGTATACTCCACAAAAGGATGAATTTGGTTACGGACATCCAAACGTAATAACATTAGTCGACTTTAAGAAATTATTATCAGATAGTTTAAAAAAAGACGAGCTAATTTTCAATGGACAAAAGATTAGAGAAATAGCTTATATTTACTGCGTTGGATCTAGAGAAACTACTAAAGAAAACGGTAACAAATATTGTTCAAGGTACTGTTGCAGCGCTGTAAATTTTGCATCCCTCTTAGCCTTCGATATTGACCCCAAATTGAAGCAGTATCACATTTATAGAGATATAAGAACCTACGGTAAGTATGAAGAATACTATGAGGAAAATCTTAGACGAGGAGCTCTTTATTTTAAATATGATGAAGAAAGCCCTCCAGACATAAGCCTTAAAGGCGAAAGAATTAAAATCTTATTAAAGGATAAATTAATAGCAAAGGAAGAAATTCTAATTCCATGTGACTTACTGGTACTAGTAAATGGCATGGTAGCAAATGAGAATCTAGAACTAAACGATATCCTAAAAACTCCTATTGGCAAAGATAAATTTTATAACGAGATACATCCAAAACTTAGACCAGTAGAAACTGTAATAGACGGAATATTTATAGCAGGGACATCACAAGGACCAAAAAATATCGCAGAAAGCGTAGCAAGCTCAATGGCTGCTGCATCAAAGACGGCATCTCTTCTTATTAAGGGGTATGTAGATATAGAGCCAACTGTTGCGCATGTAATTGAAGAAAGGTGCACTGGCTGCAAGCTTTGTGAAGGCTCATGTCCATACGAAGCGATATCCTTCATAACTAAGAATGATAAATTAGCAGCAAATGTAAACCCAGCTATTTGCAAGGGGTGCGGTGGCTGCGTTCCAGATTGTCCTGAAGATGCCCTCGAGGTTCTAGGTTATACCCATTCTCAGATAAATTCCATGATAAACTCTATGCTTTTGGAGGCAAAATAATGTTAAAAAAATCAATTAGGCCACCTATACAGGTTATAAAAAGTGAAATGTTTTTTCACGAAAAGATAGCCTCTTTACTCAAAAGCGGGCCCAAAACAATCCCAGAAATTTCAAAAGAATTAAATATACCCAGTTATGAAGTCACTATGCACCTAATGGCAATGAGAAGGTACAACCTTGTGGAAGAGCTCCCAAAAAAGAGACGTGATGATTACTATAAATACGCTCTCAAGGAGAAATAATATGATAAAGGTTAATTCTGGTTTAATAGATAAAATTAAAATTAATGAGAATTTTAACGCATCTGTATGTTTCAATTGTGGAACTTGCTCAGCACTTTGTCCAGTGGGTTTTGACATTTTACCCAGAAAACTTTTTAGATATGTCCTTTTAGGAGACGAAGAAAAGATTCTTGAGAACACAGATCAAATATTTTCATGTCTTTTATGTAGAATGTGCGAAGAGCAATGCCCTCATGAAGTGAATATAACAGAAAACATAAGATTTATCAGAAACTATCTTGCCAAGAGCAAGCTTGGAGTGTGAAGAAGATGAGCAAAGTAGGAGCTGTATTAGGAATTCTTAATGATAATTTTGAAAAGAGAAAAACTGTATTTAGCGTTTCCAAAAAAAGCTTAACCTCATGGGCAAGGGATTTAAACATAAAGAAGGGCACAGAAACGATAATCTATACGGGTCACATGTATCAACTGATGCCTATAACAAAATCTGCAACAACTCTATACGAAAACCTTGAAGAATCGTCCTTGATGAACTTAGCACCTTTGGGCAGATTTGTTAACAGGTTTATTGACCTCTCTTCAATGTCAAAATATGCAGTAAAACCTGATAAAAACGAAGAAGAAAGGGCAAATAGTTGTCTTAAAAATATTTATAAGCTTTTAAAATATGCAGGTGTAGATGCTGGATATCTGTATGAAGATGAGCTTTATGTTGGTACACTTTTATACGATAACGGCATAGAAGAGCCACTAATAAATCAGGCAAAAATGCTTAACAAAATTCTTAAAAACAATAATGTAAAGAATATAATTACTGTTGACCCTCACACCACTCATATGTTAAGAAATGTTTATAAAAAAATCCTGCCAGAATTTGATTACAACGTAAAACACTATATTGAAGTGTTATTCGAGAAAAAAATTAAACCTCAAAACAAATTAGATATGACAGTAGCTATTCACGATTCATGTGTTCTCGCCAGATATGAAGAAGTAATAGAAGAGCCGAGAACCCTTCTAAATAATGCAGGAATAAACTATGTAGAACCAGAACTTTCAAGAAAGCTCACTCACTGTTGCGGCGGTCCAATCGAGTCACTTTTCCCAAAAAAGGCAAAAGAAATAGCAGCCAAAAGAGCAAACGATTTATTGTCCTGCTCAAATACAGTAGTTACAATGTGCCCTATTTGTCTTTTAAATCTAAAAGAAAGTACACCTTTAAAGGATAATTTTCTGGATCTTTCTGAAATTTTAGTTAAGTCATATTTATAAAAAAAATATTACGAGGAGGGAATAAATGAGCGAAAAGATAGTCATCACTTTATCAAGTGGACCAGAAAACCCTGAAAAGGCAACCCTTGCATACGTTATGGCTAATGCAGCACTTGCAATGGACGCTGAGGTTCTAATGGTTCTTCAATCAAATGGGGTATACACAGTAACAAAGGGAGTTTACGAACACATAAAAGCACCAGGACATGATCCGATAAAAAAACACGTAGAAACGTTTCTTTCAAACGGGGGGAAATTCTATGTTTGTATCCCCTGCTGTCAGGAAAGAGACATATCCCAAGATCAAATCCTTGAAGGTTGCGAAATGGCTAAGTCTGGCAAAGCAATGAAAGCCATATTAGAAGCAAAAACCACATTAAACTATTAAATTCTAAAATAAATATTTTTGTAAACAATTCGAAGTTAAATTTAAGGAGGACACTATAAGATGAGCGAAGAAAAAAAAGAAAAAGTAATAATTATGTCAACCACTGGGCCAGAAAACCCTGAAAAGGCAACCCTTGCATACGTTATGGCTAATGCAGCACTTGCAATGGACGCTGAGGTTATAGTTTGCCTCCAGGCAGATGGAGTATATACAGTAACAAAGGGAGTTTACGAACACATAAAAGCACCAGGACATGATCCGATAAAAAAACATGTAGAAACGTTTCTTTCAAACGGCGGAAAAATATTCCTCTGCATCCCTTGTTGCGAAGAAAGAAATATTACAAAAGAAATGATAGTAGAAGGCTGTGAGCTAACAAAAGCAGGAAAGGCAATCAAAGAAATATTGGGAGCAAATGTAGTATTAAACTATTAAATTATAAAGCCCCGCCTCTAAGATTATTTTTAGAAGTGGGGCTCTTTGTGAGTTTTACAAGCACATCCTATATATCTTCTCAATATCTTCTTCAGTCAAGGGCTTAAATCCGTTCAAAACTTTACCCCTGCAAGCTTTGTGTGCCATAGTCTTGAAATTCTTATCATCGATACCAATTTCATGAAGTGTACTTTTTAAGTTTAATTTATTAAAAAAGAAGTCACTTAATAAAGATATTGCTTTTCTTGCAATATCCATATCGGGCAGTTTAGGATCGATACCAAAAACATTAACTCCAAACTTTTTAAATTGCGAGACGTTCGATTCATCCAAAATATACTCCATCCAACGAGGCGTAATTATAGCAAGGCCTAAACCATGAGTAATATCATAAAAGGCAGAGAGTTCATGCTCCATTGCATGACAGGGAGCATGAAATTCGCCGCCTGTTTGAAGAAACCCATTGAGAGCCCAAGTGGATGCCCACATTAAATTTGCCCTTGCTTGGTAGTTTGTCGGTTCCTGAATAGCAATTGGAGTATATTTTATAACAGTCTTTATAACATCTTCCATAACGCGTTCTACCATATCCATTTTCTCTGATTTGTTAAAATAAAATATATCGAAAACATGAGACAAAATGTCTGCACTTCCGCATGCAGTCTGATATGGACTTACAGAAAAGGTATTTGTAGGATCAAGAAAGGAGACCTTCGGCTGAAGAAGAGGATGCATAAGACCGTATTTTTCATTTGTTTGTAGGTTACTAATAACTGCTCCTGAATCCATTTCAGATCCTGTAGCAGACAATGTTAAAACTGTGCAAACAGGTAAAGCTTTTGTAACAGGCGCCTTATGTGTCACAAGATCCCAACTGTCACCATCATAAAATGTTGCCGCTGCAATTACCTTTGTGCAGTCTATTGTAGAACCTCCCCCGACAGCAAGCAGTACATCAATTTTTTCCTTTTTACAGATGTCAGCACCCTTATTAACCGTTGTATGTCGAGGGTTAGGCTCTATGCCCGATAACTCAAAAACTGTAAGATTAGCCTTTTTCAACTCATCAATAACCTTGTCATAAAGACCAATCTTTTTAATTGCACCGCCTCCATAAGTAAGGAGGACTCTTGTCCCAAATTGTTTAACTTCCTCTCCAAGATGAGAAAGCTGATTATCCCCAAAATAAACTTTTGTTGTGTTCTGAAATACAAAATTGTACATAGCTAAAACCTCCTAATTATTATAAGTATAATTATAAGTTTTACAATTAAAATTATCTATATAGAAACTAGCAGCAATCAATCATATCTTCAGTATAAACTAAATATCAAAAATAAGTAATTAAATTAAATTTTATAGCCAACTTAAAATATAATGATTTTTTAAAAGACCTTTAATTCTACTTTAACTCTTAAGGTGTATTATTTTTCACTAAAATGTTTTTAAAGCTCTACAAAAGCAAAATATGAGTAAAAATATAAGAAATATACATATTAATGAAAACAATCTTCTAAAAGTGCCGAAAATAACTATCTATTTTTGGATTGCAAAACTTATCTCTACAGCTATGGGAGAAGCTACCTCAGATTATTTGGTTTTTCATACAAACCCATATTTGGCTGTAATTACTTGCGGTCTAATTTTTGCAGCTTCAATATGGCTTCAAATGAAAAGCAATAGATATTTCGCACACTATTATTGGTTTGCAGTAATAATGGTTAGTATATTTGGTACCCAAATAGCTGATGTAATACATGTAGTTTTGGGTGTTCCATATAGTTTTTCAACTCTATTTTTTCTGATAGCACTAATTCTAACTTTAGCTGTATGGAATTTCAAAGAGAAAACTCTTTCTATACACAGCATATATACGCCACGGCGCGAGGCATTTTACTGGGCAACCATAGTCATAACGTTTGCGCTTGGAACAGCAGCCGGAGATATGACTGCTTTCACGCTTAATCTTGGATATTTTGAATCAGGTTTGCTTTTTGCAGTAATATTTTTTATTCCGATAATCGCGTATTTTATGTTCGATCTGAATGAAATAGCTTCATTCTGGATTGCATATATAATGACCAGACCCCTTGGAGCTTCTTTTGCCGATTGGGCAGACAAACCAACAAAATTTGGTGGCCTTGGTTTTGGTTCTTTTACAGTTAGTGTGGTGTTAACTGCGGCCATTCTAATGGTAATAATATTTTTGAGTGTTTACAAGGTTGACAATCCTGGTTAAATTTCTTATTTTTTTACATATCACACTTATTCATGGATGAACTTTAACAGTCTATCCTTAAACAAGAACAATATAATCAAGAGGAAAAATTTTATAACAAGTCTAAACTTTGTACCAAAAATAAGATTCCTGTATATCCTTCTTCTTTTTAAATTAGAAACTATATTTTGAATCAAAGAGTTATAGTTAACCTCAGCAAAAAGTTTATTTTTCTCAGACATCAAAATAGCCTCGGCTGACATCTGACCAGTTTTAACTGCGTAGTATATCCCCTCGCCCGTTATAGGATCTACGAATCCAGCAGCATCACCAACTAATAATATATTGTCGAAACCGAATCTATTTGAGATCCAACCTGTAGGAATTAGATGAGCATTAAAAATTTTTGGCGCATCAAGACCTATTGAATTTAAAAAATTCTTAAACTGTTTTTTTATCAACCCTTTATTCTTACTTATCAGCGCACCAATTCCTACCAAAGTTCTTTTTTTATTGGGAAAAACCCATCCATAGCCGAACTTTGTAAATCCAAAATAGATAGATGCCCTATCAGTAGTAAATTCGTAATTATAAATCTCCATAGCAAGTGTTAGGTTGTCTTTGTATTCTTTATCAACTAAAATGCCTTTCTTTATCAGACAGCCTCTAATAACACTGTTTACCCCATCGCTAGCAATTATATATCTTCCCTTAAAAATATTGCTGTTCGTAAAGACCAACAAATTTTTAATGTCTATGTCAATTACTTTTGTTTTGCTAAAAAAATTAACACCACTATCTAGAGCCCTTTTTAAAATAGCAAAATCAAACTTTTTCCTGTCAACATAAATAAATAACTTTTTTGAAAATGCCGACAAAATTTTTTGTTTAGCGTAAAAGATTTCAAATTTATTTGAAGAAAACTCTATTAAGTCAGGTTCAAAAAAATCATTTCCAAATGTAGATTTAATTAGTTTATAAGACTTTTCTGTGAGTAAGCCTCCACAAAGTTTGTCTCTAGGAAATTGCTCTTTATCAATTAGCGCTACCTTCAAGCCGTGCTTTGCCAACAAAAATGCAGCTGTAGCCCCAGATGGGCCTGAACCGCAGATAACTACATCAAATTCTAAAATTGTTTTTGCCATATGAGCTATGATTATAAGATAAAAGTTAAGGGAATAAAATATTGCGACACTCCTCAAAAATAACTATAGTAACGCGAGCATCTTGCTCGCGAAAGTTTTTCTTATTTTTCGAAATTATTAATTGTATTAATTTTTAAAATAAATAAAATCTTTAACAAGTTTATGTATCTATAAAACATCTACTAATTTCAGCATAATCTTTATATCTTCTATCTCTAAAAAATGGCCAAGTTCTTCTAATTTTTTCGCTTTGATTTAAATCGACATCTACGAATAATATCTGTTCTGTATACCCTGCTTTCTCAATAAATTCTCCTTGAGGACCACAAACAAAACTATTTCCCCAAAATTTTATTTTTTGTTTATTATCTGATTCTAAACCAACTCTATTGACTGATATTACAGGGAGAGAATTCGCAATTGCA
The DNA here is from genome assembly GCF_053498235.1 of Thermodesulfobium sp. Classification (NCBI taxonomy): domain Bacteria; kingdom Pseudomonadati; phylum Thermodesulfobiota; class Thermodesulfobiia; order Thermodesulfobiales; family Thermodesulfobiaceae; genus Thermodesulfobium; species Thermodesulfobium sp. The sequence continues at coordinate 1,899 of NZ_JBRCUV010000010.1, read as the reverse complement.
TGGGATCTTTGAATTGTAAGCCAAGAGTCTAACTGTTTGTTCTGCTCTAATTTACTATCTTTTCCATCAAATCCTATTGCTGTTGGATAAATTAGCATTTGAGCTCCTTTAAGTGCCATAATTCTAGCCGCTTCTGGAAACCACTGATCCCAGCAGATTAAAATCCCTATTTTACCTAAACTACAATTTATTGGTTCAAAACCTAGGTCTCCTGGTGTAAAATAAAATTTTTCAAAGTATCCTGGATCATCTGGAATATGCATTTTCCTATATTTCCCGGCTATACTTCCGTCCTTATCGAAAAGTATTACACTATTATGATATATGCCTTGAGTTCTTTTTTCAAAGTAAGGAAAAACTATTGCAATGTTGTTTGAAAAGGCTAAATTGCTGAAGTGTTTTATAATTTTCGAGTTATCTTCAAGAGCAAGATCGAAATTTTTCTGCTCATAAGAAATACAAAAATATCTACACAAAAACAACTCCGAGAAAACTATGATATCTACATTTTTTTTTGCAGCTTCAAGAATAATTTTTTCAGATTGTGAAATATTCTCATCAATCGTAAAATTACAATTTTTTTGTACCAGACATACTTTAATATTCAACTTTCAATACCTCCTAATATGAAACTATTTCAACAAAATGATGTTTTAACTTTAAGCCTTGATTTTAGATATATTATTGCCCTAAAAAGCCATGCGGTATATTGTTTGTTGCACAATGTAAAGACCCACCTTGAGTAACCAAGATTCTAGAATCAATTGGTATTACTAACTTATCAGAAAATATTTTCTCAAAAATGTCTATAGCGTGCTCATCTTCTTTTGAGCAATATATTGGAACAAAAACTGCGTTATTAAAAATAAAGAAATTAGTATAGGTAGCAGGTAAAAAATTCCCCTTTTTATCTCTAATTTCAGGTAAGAACAAAGGAATCAAATCAAATTGTTTACCGTTATGGTTTCTAAAATTACTGAGTTCTTTTTCCATTAAATTAAGTTCATTGTAATATGGATAATTGGGATTTAAATGTTTTGAATAAACTATAACATCTTTGTTCGCAAACTTTGCTAACATATCAATATGAGAATCAGTATGATCGCCCATGAGCTTTCCATATTTAAGCCACAAAATTTTTTTATGTTCAAAAATACTTGAAAATAATTTTTCAATAGTTTCTTTTGAATATTGAGGATTTCTATTTTTATTTAGCAAGCAACTTTGCGTTGTTAAGATAACCCCTTCAGAATTGTGATCAATACTACCGCCTTCTAGTACAAAATTTATGTTTCTCTTTTCAACATTTTTTCCAAATATTCCCGATAAAAACAATTTGTCGTTCAATTCGTTGTCAAATTCAAAATTAAATCTATTACCCCAACCATTAAATTTGAAATTTAAAAAGACGTAATTATTATTTTTCTTAATGAAAATTGGTCCATTATCTCTTATCCATGTATCGTTGGTTTTAGCTTGTAAAAAAATTAAGTTGTCATAATTTAAGTCCAATTCATTTTGAAAATCCATGTTTTCTGGAATTATTAAAATTACCTTTCCAAACTTAACAAATTGCTCTACTAATTTATGATAAAATAAGCGAACCTTTAGTAAATTGTAATTCCAATCGGTCTTTTCATGAGGATAAATAAGTATTACAGCGTCCTGTTTTTCCCATTCTGCTATTAATGTACTCAAATACAAACCTCCAACTAATATATTATATATTTTTTAACTTCATATATAATTATTACTATGGTAGATAAAAAAGAAAAAATTAATAAAGATATAAGTAAAGAAATCTTAGAATTACAATCTCATATTAACAAATTGCAACTCAGAATTGAAAACTTAAAAAGCGAATATTTTTCTCTCAAAAACAAATTGTTATTCTTTTAT